>JBKPKF010000103.1:0-4233 GCA_046730995.1 Pseudomonadota bacterium | reverse complement strand
CGGACGGTGAAATATTCAACATAGGCGCCCGAGCGCCTTCTTAAGAGCGACTCGCGCGCCCCAACGGCACGAAGGAGAGTCGCATGGCCGGAGAACCAACCAAAGGCACCCGAGTGATCGCGCTGGTGGGACCCGCCGGCGCAGGAAAGACCAGCCTTGCTGAAGCGATGCTGTTCGCAGCCGGAACCACCGACCGCTTGGGGTCGACGGCCAACGGCTCCAGCATCGGAGATTCGAGCCCGGAGGCGCGCCAGCGAGGCGGCTCGACGGAACTCAATCTGTACAATTTCGACTATCTCGGCGACCGGTATGCGCTGGTCGATGTGCCAGGCTCGATCGGTTTTGCAGCCGACGGAGCGCGAGCGCTCGCGATCGCCGACCTGGCGATCGTGGTGGTCGACCCTGACCCTGCGCGGGCGCCGCTTTCCGCACCTGCTCTCCGGGCTCTCGACGAGCTCGGTATTCCGCACCTGATTTTCGTCAATCGAATCGACCAGGCCCATGGCCGGGTGCGCGATCTCCTTTCGGCGCTTCAGCCGATGAGCGTGTCGCCGCTGATCGCCCGCCAGATTCCGATCTGGGACGGCGAAAAGGTCAGTGGGTTCGTCGATTTGGCGCTCGAATATGCGTTCAAATATCGCGCCGGCCAGGAATCGGAGCGGATCGACATCCCCTCCGACCTTCAGGCGCGCGAAGCCGAAGCTCGCACTCATATGCTGGAACAGCTGGCCGATCATGACGACGAGCTCCTCGAACAATTGCTAATGGACGAGACACCGGCGCGTGAGACAGTCCTCAAGGACCTAGCCCGTGAGACAAGCGAGAGCCTCGGCGTCTCCGTGCTGTTCGGCTGTGCTACGAGCTCATGGGGCGTGCGCCGACTGTTGAAAGCGCTTCGACACGAGGCGCCCGGTCCTGAAGCCGCGACAGCTCGCCTGTCCGCCGCCGATCCGTCGCTCTACGTGTTCAAGATCCTCCACGGCTCGATCGGCCGGCTGGCGCTGTCGCGAGCGCTGGGCGGAAAGATCTCCGAGGGGTCCGACCTCAAGACCGAAGACGGCCACCACTCCCGCGTCGGCTCCCTGTTCAAGGTCCAGGGCGAAAAGACGCAGAAGATCAGTGATGCCCAGGACGGGGACATTGTCGCGGTGGCGAAGGTCGACAGCGTCAAACCCGGTGAATGGATGGGTGCGGGCAAGCTCCCGCCGCACGTCGACATCGAATTCCCCGCGCGAAACTGCGCAATCGCGATCGAACCCGCCGACCGGAAGGATGACGTCAAGCTGTCAGGAGCCCTCCAGCGGCTCACCGAAGAGGATGGCGGCCTGCTGGTCGAGCATGACGATGCCAACCACGAGATCCGCCTTCGCGGGGTGAATGACGAGCACCTCAATTCGGTCCTGGCAAAGTTGAAGCGCCGCTACGGGGTCGAGGTGAAGTCGCATGCTCCCGCGATCGGCTATCGTGAGTCCATCCGCAAACCGGTGCGCCAGCATGGGCGCCACAAGAAGCAGTCCGGCGGCCACGGCCAGTTCGGCGACGTGATCATCGAAATAAGGCCGCTCGGCCGCGGCGAGGGCTTCGTCTTCGAGGAAAAGATTCATGGCGGCTCGGTGCCCAAGCAATGGATCCCGGCGGTCGAGGACGGGGTTCGCGAGGCGATGGAGAAGGGGCCGCTCGGCTTCCGGGTCGTCGATTGCGCCGTGACCTTGGTCGACGGCAGCTATCACAGCGTAGACAGCTCAGAGCTTGCCTTTCGCCTTGCCGGGCGAATCGCGATGCATGAAGCTCTGTCCGCGGCCAACCCGCACCTGCTCGAGCCGATGCACAAGCTCACCGTGGTCAGCCCCTCCAGCGCGACCAGCCGGATCACCTCGGCGATCGCCGGGCGCCGGGGACAGATGCTTGGCCTCGGGCCGCGCGAAGGCTGGACCGGCTGGGATCGGGTCGAAGCGCTGATTCCGGAAGCAGAGCTCAGCGGACTCGAAGCCGAGCTGCGGTCGCAAAGCCAGGGACTGGCTACCTATGAAGCCGAGTTCGACCATCTGGCCGAACTGAACGGCCCGCTCGCGGACAAGGTCATTCAGCAGAGAGTGCCTGAGCCGGCATAGCTCCGACCATCATTGCCAGGAGCATCAGCGACGAAGCAATTCAGCGGCAAAACTGGATTGCTTCGCTCCGCTCGCAATGACGAAACACTTCCCCTAGACGGCGGTCCATGAAGCACTGGTTCAAGGACCAGCATTTCCGCTCGCTGCTCAAGAACAGCGGCTATCTCGCGGTGTCGCGCGGGATCGCGGGCGTCTGCTCGATCGCTACGCTGGCGCTCGCCGGACGCGGCCTTGGCGTCCTGCTGTTCGGAATGCTGATCCTCATCACCAGCTACACCAAGGCGGCGAGTGGAGTCGCCAAGTTCCAGTCGTGGCAGCTGATCGTCCGCTACGGCGGCCAAGGGCTCGCCGCGGGCGATCCGGAGCAGTTCAAATCCTCGACCGGATTTGCCGCAGCGCTCGATATCCTGAGCGGTGTGATCGGGATGATCATCGCCGTCCTGCTCCTGCCCTTCATCGCCGGATGGGCCGGGATCGACCGGCAATATTGGTGGCTGGCAATGTTCTATTGCACCCTGCTTCCGACGATGGGTGCGGCGAGCCCCAATGGAGTTCTGAGGACGCTCGACCGGTTCGACCTCATCAGCTGGTCGAGCACGCTCACCCCAATCAGTCGCGCGATGCTCGCTGCGGTCGCCTTCCTCGCCGATGCCCCTCTCGCAATCTACGTCGCCATCTGGTTCATCACCGACCTTGCCGGCGACATGTATCAATGGTTCCTCGCGTGGCGGGAACTTCGCCGCCATGGCCTCCATGCCGGCATCCGACCGACTCTGAAGCCCACCGACTTGCCGGGGGCTTGGCGATTCGCGATCCAGATCAACCTGGCCGTCGGGGTGCAGACGATATGGGGACCGATCGCCCGCCTTGCCGTCGGCGGTTTGCTGGGCCCGGTCGGAGCGGCTCTGTTCCGAATCGCATCGAGCCTCGCCGACGGCGCGCAGAAACCCGCCGACCTTCTCGGCAAGGCCTTCTACCCGGAAATCGTCCGAATGGACCTCAAGTCGAAAAAGCCGTGGAAACTGATGATCCGCGGGGCTGTGCTGGCGACCGGAATTGCCGCGCTCGGAATCCTCATTTTGCTGGTCGGCGGCAAGCCTCTCATCAGCCTGCTGTTCGGCAAGGCTTTCCTCGGCGCCTACGACCCTCTGCTCGTCCTGATGCTGGTGCCGGTGCTTGGCGTCTTGAGTTTCCCTCTGGCGCCGATGCTCTACGCGCTAGGCAAGGCTGGCGGGCCGCTTCGGGCGAAACTCGTCGCCAGCATCGTCTTCTTCCTCAGCCTCGCGCCGCTAAGCCTGAGCTTGGGGGTCGTCGGCGCGGCGGTCGCGTTCGTACTCGCGACTGCGACCAACGTCGGGATGATGATCATGCAGCTCGCCGGCCAGTATCGCCAGTTGCGGGCAGCGTGAGCAAGGCGCCGAGGATCTGGTTGCTCATCGGCCATCGGCGAGGCGACAATAATCAGGTGCTTGCCCTCGGCGAGGCGCTGGGCCTTCCGTTCGAAACGCGCACCATGACTTACAAATGGCTCGCGAGGCTGCGCATGAAGCTGTTCCAGACCGACGTCGGCCACTTGAAACCGTCTGCGCGGCGCTGGCTAGAGCCGCCCTGGCCGGACCTGGTGATCGGCATCGGCCGGCGTACGGTGCCCGTGGCGCGCTGGATCAGGGAGCAAAATGGAGGACGGACTAGACTGGTTCGCGTTGGCCATCCGCGTGCCCCGAATGAATTGTTCGACCTCGTCATCACCACCCGGCAGTACCCCGTTCCGCCCGGCGAGAATGTCGTGACCCTGCCGCTGGCAATGAACCGATTCCGCAAGCCTCCGGAACCGACCGGGGCCGAGCGCGCCTGGCTCGATGCGCATCCTCGCCCGCATCTCCTCCTGTCGCTTGGCGGCCCTTCTGCCATGTGGCGCCTCGACAATGCTGCGCTGCACGTTGCTGCTGCCAAACTCGTAAAGCGCGCCGAGGCGAAGGGAGGAACGCTGATCGTGGTCGGTAGCCCGCGCACTCCCGCTGACGCCTGGGCGGTGGTGCAAAACGCGATCGGCAGCAGCAAGGGCGCAGCCATCGTTGCCAAGAACGAGGTCCGCTATCCCGTGCTCCTCGCCGATGCCGAC
>JBKPKF010000102.1:0-8759 GCA_046730995.1 Pseudomonadota bacterium | reverse complement strand
AGCCTTCCACAATGACGTGGTGGCGGTCGCGAACGAACGCGTCCTGTTCGCTCACGAAAAGGCCTTCGCCGACAAGGACCGGTTGATCGACCGGCTCGAACAGTTGGTGCCCGGTTTCGAATATGTCGAAGTGAGCGACTCCGAGGTCCCGCTCGCCGACGCCGTGAGATCCTATTTGTTCAACGCCCAATTGGTGACCCCGCCTGACGGCGAGACGACCCTCGTCGCCCCGACCGAGTGCCGGGAGACGCCTTCCGTCTGGTCGTGGATCGAGCGGCACATCGCCGGCAACGGCCCGATCCGCCGGGTCGAGATCGTCGACGTCCGCCAATCGATGGCAAACGGCGGCGGCCCGGCTTGCCTCCGGCTGCGGGTCGTCGCCGATCCGGCCACGGTCGACCCGCGATTCCTGGTCGACGATTCCAAGCTCGACCGAATCGCAGAGGTGGTGCGGACGCGCTGGCCGGTCGAGATCGCCAACGATGAGCTGCAGAAGCCGGAGCTGATCCGCGATGTGGAAGCTGCCCGTGCCGCGCTCCTTGAAGCGCTCGACCTCCGCGAACTCGCCTAAAATCCCGAAACGGGACGATTCCCGAGCCACTACCGCGACGTTAACCTTGTTTCTTAGCGTGGGAATGGCTCAAAACAGCGTCCGAGCCGTTCCCGCGTTAAGGATTGAGAGGCTTTGGTATGTTGCGGAAGATAGGGCGCCTGTTCACGATCAAGACGCGCTTCGAGGCGTGGCTGGTGATCTATGCCATCGCCTTAGGAGCGGTCGAACGCGGCAGCCACTATCTCCAAACCTACCCCGGATTGGGCGGCTGGCTGCTCGCATGCGCCTGCACCGGCGTGGTGTTCCTGGCCGGTGCGAAATTGCTGGATTCGGTGAGACCTTCGCAGCCTGCATTTGCGGCCGGACCCTATCGCGCGCCGGTCCGGCGCCGGGTCATCACTGGTCGTAGTCGACCCAGGCGCCAGCCGCAGCGGACCGCTGCAAGGTCACGCTTTTCGCGCCGCACAGATTGATGCCGGCCCAGGTGATCGGCCCAACTCCGGACACCGTCGCGCGGATATCGAACGCGCAATCCGGGTCGCTGAACTGAACCGCGCCGCCCGAGCTTTGGGCGATCGGCTTCCAGTCATTCGTCCCCGAACGCCGGATTGACAGATCGGACAAGGGTCCCCCCGCGCCGTTCAGCAAAGTGAAGTTGGACGCACCGGCGAATGCCGGCGAGGAAGCGGCCATCAAGACCGCAAGACAGACGAGCCTCTTCATGTCGGCCAGCATACACTTGCCAACGCCTTGGCGAAACTGGGAAATTGAGTCTTACGCGGCCTTCAGGTCGCCGTAGTTCGGGCGCGAGCTCCAGAACACCGGCGTGGCGGCCGGGCCCTGCATGAACGCTTCCTTGAGCGGAAGCGCAGTCGAGCAAAACGCGCACTCGGCCGACATACGGCCGATGATCCAGTGCGTCCGGCCGCAGCCGGGGCAATGGTTCACCTCGCCGTCGTGATAGACCGCGTGATAGCCGCGAGTGTTCGGGTTGAACGTGCGGCGGGACTCGATCGAACTCAGCATGGTGCCTTCCTTCGAAACCACTTCTCGCCTCAACGAGCGTTGAGTCGTTAGGTTTCAGCGATGATCCGCTTAATCCCAGTTCGTGTCACTAATGCGGCACAATCTGTGCCGTGGCGGGACAGTCTGTGACCGGGACTGTGGATAGTAACGAATGATAAACCGTTTGAGGATCAAGGTGCCTTATCGGCAGCAGCCGTGTGGACAGGCTGCGGACGTACGAGGGGACCGGGGTCATGGAGTCGAACGCGCGCTATTACGCAAGAAGGGCCATCGAAGAGCGGATGAAAGCCCAGCGCGCGATTACCGAACAAGCCCGAGCGTGGCACGCCAAGCTGGCGCACGATTTCGCCGAACGCGCCAACGCTAACGCCTCCAGCAACGACAGCGCCCCCGCCGCGATCAGCGTACCCGCGGCGATCAGCGCTTAAGCGCCAGCCTCAACCTATCGGTTTCTTATGGGCCAGGTTTACCGCCACGGCCTCGCGGATGAGCGCCTTGAACGCCGCCGCCTCGACCTGCTCGCCCTCCCGGATATCGATCGCCCGGCGGGTGCCGCCGCCAAATCCTGAATTGAACAGGCCGGATGGGTCCTCAAGAGCGGCCCCTCGCGCAAAGGTGAGCTTGACCTTGTCGCGATAAAGCTCGCCCGTGCAAATCATCCCCGCATGTTCCCACACCGGGACTCCGGCGGGGTTCGAAGGCTTGCGCCACTTCACTTCCTCGACGACGTCCGGGTCCGCATCGCGGATCAACCTGCGGATCGCGGCGAATGCCGCCCCGCGCCAATCGCCGAGGCTCGCGATCTTCCGGTCGATCTCCTCGGACGCGCTCACGATCGCACCCCCTTCGTCCGACGCCTCGCCACGTAGGGCAGGAAAAACATATAGAGGCCGCTAAACATCAGCAGGAAGAGGAACGGAAGCGGCGTATAATAGAGCCACATCGGGGGCTCTGCGAACGCGAGTAGGATGAAGATCAGGGCCACGACCAGCGTGAAGCTGAGGGCGAGCCAGCGATGCACTTGCCGGATCCAGGCGTTCCAGTTCATTCGTTCCTCCGTCTTTGTTGTCGGCCGAATTTTGAAATGCTCGGCGTGCATCACCGGCCCTCGATCATTTTCCAGCCGTTTCCCGAAGGGTCGCGGAAGCTGGCGTCGACACTGCCGTAGCGGGCGATCGGTTCCTGGCTGAACTCGACCCCGCGGGCGCTGAGTTCGTCATAGGCTGCGCGGCAATCGTCGACGACCAGCACCAGCGGTGGCATCGCGCCCTTCGCCACCGCCTCGTTGAGGTTTTGCGCGGTCGCTTCATCGACCAAAGGCGCCTGCGGCCGGAACAGGCCGAGCTGGAAGGCGGGCTGGTCCGGATGATGCACCGTCAACCAGCGATAATCGCCGTTGCGGGCGTCGGTGTGCACGGCAAAGCCGAGCTTGCCGACGTAAAAATCCAGCGCCGCATCCTGATCGTGAACGTAGATTCCGGCGACTTGAACATTCTGGCTCATGGGGCCTCCGTTTCTTCGGGGCCGTCGATATCCCCGGCCTCGCGCCGCCGCTTCTCCGAAACTGCGATTTTAAGATTGGGGCGATGGGCCGCGCTGACATAGCAGTGCGGGACTTGCTCGAGCTCGTGATGTCCCGCCCGCTCGCGTTCGCGCAACTCGCTCGGGCTCTCCCCTGTGACGTCGCGGAACACGCGCCCGAAGGTCCCGAGGCTGTTCCAGCCAGTCTCGAACGCAATGTCGATGATCGCCATGTCCGTGTCGCGGAGAAGGGCCTTGGCCCGTTCGATCCGGCGGGTCAGCAGATAACGGTGCGGCGGAACCCCGAACGCGTCCTTGAACGATCGCGCGAAATGCCCCTCCGAAACGCCGCTCACCTTGGCCAGCCGGGGCACCGGCCATTCCTCGTTCGAAGCGGCGTCCATGCGGTCCTTGGCGCGAAGCAGTCGGCGAAGGAGCCTGGGATCCTGTGCTGTCCCCATCGGCGGTTGATGGCGCTTCCTGAGGCGCGTTCAAAGCCTTTTCGGCCAGCGTTCGCGCCTGTCGGCTTAACGGCCGTAGGAACCTTTTCCCGACCTGCTGCATCTTCCTAAGTGACGTCAGCCAAGCTGGAGGAAAATGATGCCAGCTGATTATCCGAAATCCACCGCGAAAATCGCGGGACATCCGATCCACCCGATGCTCGTTCCGCTGCCGATCGGCTTTCTCGTCGGAGCGCTGCTCACCGACATTGCCTATGTTGGCTGGGGTTGGGCCTATTTCGCTTATTTTTCGACCTGGCTGATCGCCGCGGGAATCGTGACCGCGCTGATCGCTGCGATCGCTGGCTTTACCGACTTCTTCGGTGACCGAAGGATCAGGGCGCTCAAGAAAGCCTGGTACCATATGATCGGCAATCTCGCGGCTGTCCTGCTCTCGATCGTGAACCTGCTGATTCACAACCGCGATGGAGCGATGGCGGTCGTGCCGACGGGAATCACGCTGTCCGCGATCGTCGTCCTCATACTTTTATTCAACGGTTGGATGGGCGGCGAGATGGTCTTCCGGCACGGCGTCGGCGTGCTCCCTAAAGGGGACACGCCACCGGAGAGGTAGGATGCGCAATTCTGCACGCTGGGGGGCGATCCTGCTCGCTCTTGCAGCAACGGGTTGCAGCAAGCCTAAACCGCTACCGATCAGCGCCGGGATCGGACCCAATCCGACCTTGCCCGAACCGCGTTATTACGTGTTCCCGTCGATCAAGACCGCATCGATCGTCGGCTGGTCGGGTAGCGAAACGCCGACTCCCGCGCCGGGACTGACGGTAACCGCCTTCGCAAAAGGGCTTGAGCATCCGCGGTGGCTCTACGTCCTGCCCAATGACGACGTCCTCGTCGCCGAGAGCGACGCTCCGCCCGAAGTGCTCAAGCGGCCGAAGGACATGATCTTCAAGATCGTCGTCAGCGGCGCGACCAGTCCACCGCCAAAGGTGGAGCGGATTATCCTTCTTCGGGATGCCGATGGCGACGGCGTCGCCGAAACCCGGACCGTCTTCATCGACAAGCTCCATGCGCCATTCGGAATGGCGCTGGTCGGGAACGACTTCTATGTCGCCGAAACGGACGCCTTGCTGCGCTTCGCCTACCGGCAGGGCGCGACCTCGATCGCTGCAAAGGGCGTCAAGGTCACGGACCTCCCAGCGGGGCCGATCGACCATCACTGGACCAAGAACGTGATTCCCAGCCGTGACGGGTCGAGGCTCTATGTGACGGTCGGGTCGAACAGTAACGCCGGCGAAAACGGTATGCAGGAGGAGGTCGAGCGCGCCGCGATCCTGGAGGTCGACCCCAAGACCGGCGCCAAGCGCGTCTTTGCGTCGGGCCTCAGAAACCCCAACGGAATGGGCTGGGAACCAACGACGGGCGCGCTGTGGACCGCAGCCAACGAGCGCGACGAGATCGGCGACGACCTCGTTCCCGATTACATCACCTCGGTACGCGCGGGGGGCTTCTACGGCTGGCCCTATTCCTACTACGGACGGCATATCGACAAGCGTGTTCGGCCGCAGCGCCCTGATCTCGTCGCGCGGGCCATCAAGCCGGATTATGCCGTTGGGTCGCACGCCGGATCGCTTGGTTTCACCTTCGCCACCGGCAACACACTCGGGCCCGCTTACAGCGAGGGCGCGTTCGTCGGGCAGCACGGATCCTGGAATCGCAAACCCCCGTCGGGATACAAGGTGATCTTCGTTCCGTTCAGCGGCGGCCGACCGAGCGGGATGCCGCGCGACGTGCTGAGTGGGTTCCTGACCAGCAGCGGCGATGCGCGGGGCCGGCCGGTGGGAGTCGTCATCGATAAGCGCGGCGGCCTTTTGGTCGCCGACGATGGCGGCAATGTCATATGGAGGGTTTCGGCGGCGCCCGGCCAAATGCTCGCCGCGCGGTAGGTGGCGCGCCCGGAGAGATTCGAACTCCCGACCCCCAGATTCGTAGTCTGGTGCTCTATCCAGCTGAGCTACGGGCGCGCGTGCCGGGAAACGGCAGGCGCGCGACATAGGTGGAGGAACCAACCGGCGCAACCCTTGACTGGTTGTCAGCCCTGCCGCCGGCTCTTACACCGCGAGCACATGCGAAAGCCGGCTGTCCTGCTTCCCGTTCTGCTGCTTTCGGCCTGTGCGTCGGGCAATGCGCCGCCGTCGCTCCTCCCTCGCGCAGCCGAGGCGATCGATCCGCGAATTCCGGTCGTGAAGCCAATGAACGACCGGCCGGTGGATTCGGCTCTCGCCAGGCACCTGGCCGAGCTAGTCGCACAGGCGCGGAGCAGCGACGAGGCGTTCCGGCCGGCGGCCGCAGAAGCGCAGCGGCTGGCCGAGGCCGCTGGCGGTCCGCAGACCGAGAGCTGGATCGTAGCTGAGCAGGCCCTGAGCAGGGCGATCGCCACGCGGGACCTGGCCGTTCGTGCGCTCGGCGACATCGATTCGCTCGGGGCCGACCGGCTCCAGGCGAACGCCGGCCTCGCTCCCAATGACCTCGAGGCAATCAAGAACGCCGGGGCGGCAGTCGGAGCCATCGACGAGCGGCAGGCACGGACGATCAAGGCGATCCAGGCGACGCTGAGGCGCTGAGCCTAAGCCCCGCTGAACGAGATCAGCGGCAGCACGCTCGCATGGTCGTCGGTCCATGGCGCGAAATGGGGCCGGCCGGTGAGCGGCTGCCACTCCTGCCCGCTCTCCTGAACCAGCCGATCGAGCGTCTCACGCGAGCGCGACAAGGCGATCCACTGCGATTCCGTCTCGTGCAGCATGGCACCCTCGGCCGACGGGACGTAGCGGCGGCGCGCCGCATACCAATGCCCTTCTGCGGCCTCGGCGGCGACCACCGGCTTCAAGTCGAGGAAGCGGTTGGAAATATGGATCAGCAGCACGCCGTTCGACACCAGCCGGCGGCCATACACCGCGAACGCCTCGCGGGTCAGAAGGTGGATCGGGATCGAGTCCGAGGAAAAGGCATCGACCGCCATGATGTCGGCGCCGCCGGTCGCCGCCTGCTCGAGCCGCAGGCGGGCGTCGCCCAGCGCCAGCCGGACGTGCGGCATGCAATGGGAGAGGAAGCTGAATTGCTGTGGGTTCTCTGCGATCCGCACCACCGCCGGGTCGATCTCGTAAAAGGTCCACTGCTGGCCCGGCTGGGCGTAGCAGGCGAGCGTCCCGGCGCCGAGGCCGACGATGTCGATCCGCGCCGACGGGCCGAACAATGCGGGCGCCGCTGCCATCGCCAGGCCGACCCCCGAGCCGCGGGCGTAATAAGTCGTCGGCATCCGCTCGCGCTCGGGCGAGCCGAGGTTCTGGATGCCGTGGAGCGTCGTCCCGTGGACCAGCATGCGCGAATCGTGCGTGCCGGGGCGGATCGAATAAATACCGAAGAAGCTGCGGGTCATCTTCCCCGGGCTGGCGCTGAGCTCGAGCTGCTCGCGGCCGCCGGCGGCGATCAGGAACGCGGCCATGGCGCAGGTGAACAAAGCGCGGTTGCCGATTGCGGCGATGGCGATGGCGAGGATGATGAGGACGACGGCGCGGGTCGACTGGGTCGGCTGGGTCAGGCCGAACAGGTCCTTCGCCGCGAACGCCAGCATGGCGACGACGATGATTCCGGCGACGGTCAGGCGGCGGGACAGCGCGTCGCCGTTCCACAGTTTGGCGAAGCGCTCGAACGGGCTGCGCCCCTCCATCAGCCACGCCGCGGTGACCAGCAGGATGAGATGTTCGTAGGTCCAGTCAAAGATCAGCGGCGCGATCAGCGCGCAGAAAATGCCGCCGAGGACGCCGCCGAACGACATGGCGAGATAGAATAAAGTTAGCTGGCCGGCCGGCGGGCGGCTATCGAACAGCTTGCTGTGGAGCGAGACGCCGACGGTGAAGAGATTGAAGATCGACACCGCGCTGAACACCAAGGCGAGCCAGCTCTGGTTGAAAAACAATGCAAAGCCGGAGAGCAGCAGGGTCAGCGGCGCGATCCGCGCGAACGCTTGCGCCGGGCGGCGCCGCTCGGCGAAGGCGACGGTGAAGCTCAACAAATAAGCGCCGAGCGGCATCACCCACAGGAGCGGCATGGCGACGAGGTCGGTGGTGATGTGCAGCGTCGTCGACAGGATCAGCCCCGACGGCACCGCCGCAAGGATGATCCAGGTGGCGACCTGGCGGCGGCTCGGCGGCGCGGCCGGTTCGGCCCGCTCCGCCGCCTGGGCCCGTGGGAGCCAGAGGCCGCACCAGCCGACCAGCAACACCAGCAGGCAATAACCGATGCTCCACAGCCAGCGCTGCTGGCCGACGCCGAGCAGCGGCTCTGCCAGCAGTGGGTAAGCGATGAGCCCGCCGAAGCTGCCGAGGTTGGACGCGGCGTAGAGGGGATAGGGATCGCGTCCGCCTTCGAGCGCGAACCAGCGCTGCAGCAGCGGCGCCTGCGCGGAAACGGCGAAGAACAACGGCCCGATCGACAGCAGCAGCAGCCATGGCACCCACAGGAACGGGTTGGAGTCGGGCGGCGGGACAGTCGCCATCAGGCCGATCGGCAGAGTCAGCGCGGCCAGTAGCAGCAGGCCGAGGTGGACCATCGCCTGGCGCGGCGGCTGGAAGCGCCCGAGCCAGTGGGCGTAGGCATAGCCCGCGAGCAGCAGCGCCTGGTAGACGAGCATCGCGGAGTTCCAGACGCTCGGCGCTCCGCCGAGCCGCGGAAGCGCCATCCGCGCGATCATCGGCTGGACGAGGAATAGCAGGAATGAGCCGGTGAAGATGGTCGCGACGAACCGCGCCCGAAGGGATCCGATAGGACCGGATTTACTTGCAATGGCCGCCACGCCCTACCCCCTTGCGCAAGACCTTAGCGTGAGACGCTGGCCCTTGGGTTAACGGCCCTTATCGAGCGCTTCCACCCCGCGTACCAGCGCGGCGATCACCTCATCGACATGCTCGAGATGCGTCCGGAAACAGAGGATCGCGCAGCGAAGATAATAGGTCCCGTCGATGCGCGTCCCGCTCAGCATCACTCGGCCTTCCTCTTGGACGTAGCGGATGAGGCGTTCGTTGAAGTCGTCGGCATCCCCGCTGCCTGGACGGTAGCGGAAAGCGACGACCGAAAGGTCCGGCGCTGGGCCCGGATCCCAGCCGTCCATCTGGGACAGGCGGGCGTGGAAGTGGCGAGCGAGC
>JBKPKF010000101.1:0-21082 GCA_046730995.1 Pseudomonadota bacterium | reverse complement strand
GGGTTACCCTAGCCGCTCAAGCGCAGCCCGCAAGCGCTCGGCCTCGGCAGACTTGGCCTCATGGTCGGCGCGAGCTTTCTCCACCGCCTCGGGCTTGGCGCGCTCGGTGAAATTCGGGTTGGCGAGACGCGCTGCGAGGCTGTCGCGCTCCTTCTCGGCAGCGGCGGCGGCTTTCGTGAGGCGCGCTTTCTCAGCTTCGAGGTCGATCACATCGCCCAGGGGAAACGCGACGGTCACGCCGTTGATAACAATCTGCGCTGACGATGACGGCGCGGTGTCGACCTCTACGGCCGGCGCAAGCTTTGCCATTTGCTTCAGTTGAGGTTGGAATAGAGCCATGTTCCCGATGAGGTGTCCGACCTTGGTGAGGTTGCGCTCACGAACAAGGTGGGGGACCAACTCAGCCGACCACGGAATATTCAGCTCCGCACGAAGAGCCCGAGCTCCAGCAATAACGGCGAGCGCAGCTTCGATCTTACCCTTTGCATGTGGATCGACCTGCGCTTCGGGCTCCGGCCATTTGGCGACGATCAGCTCGTAGGGCCGCTCTCCCATCGCGTTCCAAAGCTCTTCCGTGATGAAGGGCATCAGCGGGTGGAGCATCACAAGGATCTGGTCGAACGCCCAGGCTGCGACCGCCTTGGTCTCGTCGTCGAACGCGCCCTTCACCAGCTCGACATACCAGTCGCAGAACGTGCCCCAGACGAAATGGTAGATGGAATCCGCCATGTCGTCGTAGCGCAGCTCGTCGAACGCCTTGTCGAGCTTCGCGAGAGTCTCGACCACTTCGCCGATGATCCAGCGGTTGACCGGAAGCTCAGCCTCGGGCGCGGCGATGCTGCCCGATGCGCCGACGCCGTTCATCTGCAGGAAGCGCGCGGCGTTCCACAGCTTGGTCGCGAAGTTGCGGTAACCTTCGACCCTCTTCTCATCGAGCTTGATGTCGCGGCCCTGGCTTTCCATCGCCGCGAGCGTGAAGCGCAGCGCATCAGCGCCATATTTGTCGATCAGCCCGAGCGGATCGACCGTGTTGCCCTTCGACTTGGACATTTTCTGGCCGTGCGCGTCGCGGACCAGCCCGTGGAGGTAGAGCGTCTTCCACGGCGCCTTCCCCGTGAGCTCGATGCCCTGCATCGCCATTCGCGCATCCCAGAAAAAGAGGATGTCGAAGCCGGAGATGAGGACGTCGTTGGGATAATGCCGCTTGAGGTCCTCGGTCTGTTCGGGCCAGCCGAGTGTGGCGAACGGCCAGAGAGCTGACGAGAACCAGGTGTCGAGCACATCTTCGTCCTGGTTAAGTGCCTGATCGCCCGCCTCATTGCGCGCCTCCGCCTCGCTTTCAGCCACGAAGATCGTTCCGTCTTCCGCGTACCAGGCCGGGATTCGGTGGCCCCACCACAATTGCCGCGACACGCACCACGGCTGGATGTTCTCGAGCCAGTTGTACCAGGTCTTCTTCCACGTTTCCGGAACGACGCGGATGTCGCCCTTGCGCGTCGCTTCGATCGCCGGCTTCGCCAGCGTCGCTGCATCGACATACCATTGGTCCGTCAACATCGGCTCGATCACGACATTCGACCGGTCGCCGAACGGCTGCATGATCTTTTTGTCTTCGACCGCGATCATCAACCCTTCGGCGTCGATGTCGGCGACCACTCGGGTCCGCGCTTCGTATCGGTCGAGGCCGCGATAGGCCTCCGGAACCAAATTGAGCGCGTCAATCTCTGCAGCAGTCGCCGGCTCGCCATGTGCAATGGCCTTCGCCCGCTCCGAAGATTCCGCATAGGACGGACCGTCGTCCCGCATGCGCGCTTGTTCGTCCATCAACCGGTACATCGGCAGGCCATTGCGCTGCGCGACGCCATAGTCGTTGAGGTCATGCCCACCGGTGATCTTCACCGCGCCCGATCCGAAATGCGGGTCGGGATAGGTGTCGGTGATGATCGGAATAAGGCGCCGATGCTCCTTGGGCCCGACCGGGATTTCACAAAAGTTGCCGACAATGGGGTGGTACCGCTCGTCGTCCGGATGGACCGCGACCGCGCCGTCGCCGAGCATCGTTTCCGGCCGGGTCGTGGCGATCGAAATATAGTCCCGTTCCTCCTCGAACAGGACCTTCCCGTCTTCGTCGCGCTCGACGTAGGTATAGGTTCGCCCGCCCTCGAGGGGATATTTGAAGTGCCACATGTGGCCATTGACCTCGCGATTATCGACTTCGAGGTCGGAGATGGCGGTCTGGAACTTGGGGTCCCAGTTCACGAGCCGTTTGTCGCGGTAGATCAGGCCGCGCTTGTGCAGCTCGACGAAGACGTGAGTGACGGCGCGCTGGTAGCGCTCATCCATCGTGAAACGCTCGTGCGCCCAGTCGCATGACGCGCCGAGCCGGCGAAGCTGGCGGGTGATCGCTCCGCCCGACTGCGCCTTCCACTCCCAGACATGCTCGAGGAAGGCCTCGCGCCCGATGTCCGTGCGCTTGATACCCTGGCTTTCGAGATTGCGCTCGACCACCATTTGGGTCGCGATTCCCGCATGGTCGGTGCCGACGACCCACAAGGCGTCCTTGCCGAGCATTCGCTCGCGGCGCGTGAGGACGTCCTGAAGGGTGTTATCGAGTGCGTGCCCAATATGCAGCGATCCGGTGACGTTCGGCGGCGGCATGACGATCGTCCACGGCTGCGCATCCGGCCGTTCCGGGCGAAACAGGCCGCAGTCTTCCCAATGCGCGTACCAGCGCTCCTCGATCGCCTTGGGGTCGAAGGTCTTGGGAAGCTCGCTCATCAAGGCGCGGTTAGCGATGCCGCGCTGCAGCATCAACCGCCGAGGCTACGGCCCAACGTCCTCATCGCTGCTCTGCGGCTGTTCGATCTTGGTAGGCGGTCCGGGCGCAAGCTCCAGTGCCTTGGCGATATTCTCGTCCCAGCCATAGAGATCCGGCCGGAACTGGATGCGCGATCCGTCCCAAAACGCCGTCTGGTACAGCAACCGCACTGGGATTTGCTTGGGCAGCTCGACGAATCCCTGATCGTCCTTTTGCATCGCCTTCTGGAACTGGTCGAGAACGCTTTCCTGCTGCGCCAGGGACGTCGCGAACTGCACCGCATTCTCGACCCGCACACAGCCATGGCTGCGGTGACGCTGGTCCTGGCCGAACAGCGCCTTGGCGGGCGTGTCATGCAGGTAGATGGCCTGATCATTCTTGAGGTCGAGCTTCACCAGCCCCAGCGAATTCTTAGGCCCGGACTGCTGAACGTACTGCCCGTCCTTCATGATGAACTTGTTGTTGCTGAGCCAAGCCTGGCTCTTTTTCGCCAGCTCCTTCTCGCCGATCCCTTTCGGTACGGTCCACGTCGGCTTCGCCACCAGCCGGTACAAGGGCGATTGAAGCTGCGGCGTCGGCTTGTCAGCTTCCCCGGCAACGACCTTCCGCCGGTCGACATGCTGGCCGTCGCGCCAATAATCGAGGATCGTCGCGGCGGTATTGACGTCAATCCGCGTTCCCGGCGGGTTGCGCGGAAGCCAGCGCAACCGCTCCATCGCCACCGCGAGCTGGCGTGCGCGCCCGGCCGGGCCAGTGCTCAGAGCGTCGATCGTCTCCTTCCCTAAGATTCCATCGGGCTTCATCCCTGAATCCGCCTGGAACTGCTTTACCGCTGCTACCAACTGGGGCGTGTAGGTTGGGGAGGTTTCGGCGTTTGCCGGTGGTCGACCCGACCCTTGCGGTTGCGCGGCGTTATTTTCGGGGAGGTAGCCGCCGGAGCGAAGCACGGCGACGACCGCGGGAATGCGGTCGTCCCGGGCGCCCGGCTTGATCGGCCGGTCACTGGCGATCGGGTGCGAATCCGTCTCGCCCGCCTGCTTGGCATAGCGGATGAAGGCTTGGCTGAGCGCTTTATACTCCGCGGTCTGCGGAGCGAGCGAACCGAGCCACTCGCCGACGTTGCCGTTTTGCAGCGCCTGCTGGAGCCCCGCGCGCACGTCGGTCTTGGCCCGGTCGATGGTGTAGACCTCAAACAGCTTGTTCGGGTCCGAATAGCCGTTGGCCAGCGCCGACGCGTATTTCAGAGCGGCCTGGACCAGCGCTTCACCCTGCTCGCCGCCCTTCAGAAACAGGTCTGGCTTGAGCCCGTGCGCGGGTGCCTGCGCAATCGCGTCGCGGATTTGCTTCTCCGCCTTGCCGTCGAGGGTGATGCCCGACGGGGTGGCCGCGGACCCGTCGTCGTTCGAAGATGTCCCCTGCGAACAGGAGCCGAGGGCGGTGCTGCACAGGGCGACGGCGAGGGCCGCGCCGATCCAATTACGCTGGGTCACGGATGCTTGAACGCGAGGACCGCGCAAAGCGATCCATCGACCGCTATTTCTCGCCCTCCTGGGCGTTCGGATCGCGCAAGCCCTCCCCGATCGCGCCGCGAGCCCGGTCGGATTCGCTGCTGGTCACCGGGTAGGCGCAATAATCCGCGGCGTAGAAAGCGCTCGGCCTGTGGTTGCCGGAAAGGCCGATGCCTCCGAAGGGTGCGCTTGAGGGCGCGCCGTTGGTCGGCTTGTTCCAGTTGATCACTCCGGCGCGGACATTGGCCCAGAACTTGTCGTAGAGCTCGGGATTTCCGCCGATCAGGCTTGCGACGAGGCCGAAGCGCGTGGCGTTGGCTTCATCGATCGCGGCGTCGAAATCCTTCACACGGATCAGCTGGAGCACCGGTCCGAAAATCTCTTCGTCCGGGCGGTCCCTGACCTGGGTCACATCGATGAGTGCCGGGGTCAGATAGGGCCGCTCCTCGAATGGACGATCGAGCCGCCGCAAGGGCTTTCCCCCCTTCATCATCAGGCCAAGCCATTGTTCCTGGATATGGTCGGCCGAGGCTAAATCGATCACCGGGCCCATGAACGGCTGCGGGTCGGCGAATGGATGGTCGACGATAATCCGGTCGATGAGTGCCTGGACAGCAGCGAGCAGCTCCTCTTCCGCGCCTTCTTCCACGATCAGCCGCCGGGCGGCTGTGCAGCGCTGGCCCGCCGACAGATAGGCCGACTGGACCACAATCGTTGCGGCGGCCTCGATGTCCTTGGCATGCCACACGACGATGGGGTTGTTGCCGCCGAGCTCGAGCGCGAGGATCTTGTGCGGCGTTTCGGCAAATTGGCGGTGCAGGGACATTCCGGCACGGGCCGAGCCGGTGAACAACAGGCCGTCGATCCCCGGCGCGGAGGCGAGCGCCCTGCCCTGTTCCGGCCCGCCGATAAGCAGGCGCACGACGTCTTCGGGGATTCCCGCTTTGTGGTAGCAGTCGACCAGCATCGCGCCGACCGCTGGGGTCTTTTCGGACGGCTTGAACACGACCGCATTGCCGGCAATCAGCGCCGGGACGATGTGGCCGTTGGGAAGATGCGCCGGGAAATTGTACGGCCCAGGCACGGCGAGCACGCCGTGCGGCTTGTGCCTTACCGCGATCCGGTTGCCGAGCGCGGCCTCGAGCTTGCGCTGGGGAGTGCGCTCCGCATAAGCGTCGATCGAAATTTCGACCTTGTTGACGACCGAGGCGACTTCGGTCCGGGCCTCCCAAAAGGGCTTGCCGGTCTCCTTCGATATGAGCTCGGCGAATTCCTGCTCGCGCTTGCGCACGACATTGGCGAAACGGCGCAGGGCTTCGATCCGGTAGGCGGTCGAATGCGCCGCCCAGGCACGCCACGCCGAGCGCGCCGCGGCGACCTCGGCTGACACGTCCCCGATCGGTCCCGCCCAGACCTCTTCGCCTGTTGCCGGATCCGTCGAGACGAGTGTCGTCGCCATCGGCGCGGCCTTTACGTTCACGCTGGTCTCGTCAACCTTGCGGTGCATCGCCCCTCATTGCATCGCCCATTCGCCGGATGGCTGTAACCTTGTCCTCGAAGGGCCGCCAGTCGTCACGTTCAGATATTGCCGACCAAATCGCTTCGACCTCCTCAATGTGCATCGAGCAAGGTTCCGGATCTGACCAATAAGGATGTGCCTCAGCGCGTTCGCGGCCTTCGAATGCCTTGGCGAGGTTTCGAAACGGCTGGGAGGGATATTTGTCGGCGCCCGGATCGCGTCCGCCGCGCCAGTCGAAAAAGATTCGGTCGATCGGCGCTTCGCGCGCTGCAAGCGCGGAAATGAGCGCGGCCGCAAGCTCGCTATCGCTTTTGCCGCTGGCGATGCCGAGCCGCCGAAGCAATTGCATGCTCAACGCCTTTTCGAACCGATCGCCCCAGGCGCCGAGAATCTCGGACAGCGCCGGCGCGTCGGTAACCAGCGACAGACACCCGGCTAGTTGAGCGAGATCCCAGTGGATCGCCTCGGGCTGCCGGCCGAAAGCGTAGAGACCGTAATGGTCGAAGTAAGCGGCGGTGAACTCCGGCTCCCACATGGGCGTGAAGCGCCATGGGCCGTAATCGAAGCTCTCGGCGGTGATGTTGATATTGTCGCTGTTGAGGACGCCGTGAACGAATCCCGCTGCGAGATATGACGCCGCGAGACTGGCAGTCGAATCGTTCACCAGGTCGAACAGTCGAAGCGAATTCTCGCCATCGTCCTTGGCCGGCTCCTCGGAATGGAGATGCTGCAAGCAGTAGCGGACGAGTTTCCGGATATGGTCGTCCTGCCGGAAGAAGGCGAGGCGCTGGAAGGTGCCGATCCGGATATGGCCGTGGCTGAGCCGGGTGAGCACTGACGATCGGGTCGGCGACGGCTCGTCGCCGCGCTCCAGCGCTTCGCCGGTCTCGAACAACGCGAAGCTCTTCGACGTGTTGACCCCCAATGCCTCGAGCATCTCGGTCGCGAGGACCTCACGGACGCCGCCCTTCAGCGTCAGCCGACCGTCGGCATGGCGGCTGTAAGGCGTCTGGCCCGATCCTTTCGTGCCGAGGTCGAGCAGGCGGCCGTCGCTGTCCCGAAGCTGCGCGAAGGTAAAGCCGCGGCCGTCGCCGATGTCGGGATTGTACACTCGGAACTGGTGCCCGTGATAACGCAGGGCCAGCGGCTCGGTCAGGTTCCCTGGGAGCGGCTCGAACCGGCAGAAGTGGCGCGTCCAGCCTTCGTCGTCGAGTTCAAGCCCGACGTGCTCGGCCCACCGGCGGTTGAGAAAGCGCGGGATGCATTTCGGAAAGGCGGCCGGCTGTACGGCATCGTAGAAGTCCGCACCGAGCTCAAGGATCGTGGGGTCGGGTCGATAATCGGCCACGAAGCCGTCAGGTAGCCAGGCGCTTCACCTTTGCAAGTGCTGCGGCGTCCGGCTCATCCGTCGTGATCGTGCCGGCGAGCTTTTCGTCACGGTCGAACAGCAACACGGTCGCGGTATGATTCATCTTCATTCCGCCGCCCGCCATCGGCTCAGGCTCGGCGTAGATGCCATATTGCTTCTTGATCTGGTCGATCTGGGCCTTGCTGCCGGTGAGGCCGATGATCGGAGAGCCGAACAGGTCGGCATATTGGCCGACTTCCTTCGGGCCGTCGTTGGCGGGATCGATCGTCACGAAGACGATGTTCAGCTTGCCGTCGTCGCCCGCTTGTTTGCGCAGCTTGACGAGGCGGCCAAGCGTGACCGGGCAGACGTCGCCGCAACGCGTGTAGCCGAAATAGATGGCGTAAGGTTTCCCGGCGAGGCTGGCGCTCGAGAAGGACTTGCCGTCCGCTCCCACCAGTGTGAACGGACCGCCAAAGCCCGCCTTCGCCGATACGACCTCCTGCGTTGGGCTCGCCTGACCCCTCGGATAAAGCAGGATCGCCGCGGTGCCGACCACCGCCAGCGCGACGAGCACCCACAACAGGATTTGGATTTGCTTGAGATTGCGGCGCGGGGGTTGGGAATCCTGGGTCATGAGCGCGCCCTTCGCCAAAGTGCCCACGCAAAGCAAGGGCGACGCCTCCCGTGAAGAAGACGCCGCCCCTTTTTCTTGAAATTGGTTCTTAGAACTGAACGTTGATCGAGGCGGAAACCGTCCGCGGAGCCCCGATCTGAACGAACGGCGGGTTGCCCCACACGCCGGTGGTCGCGTTGATCGACTGGCTGAGCCCGCCGCCGAACCCGCCGACGTAGAATTTGTCGAACAGGTTATAGACGTTGAGCTGCAGGTAAGTCTTGCTCAGCGTCGGCGAGAGCGGCTCAAGGTCGACCCGCGCATCGAGATTGACCAGCCAGTAAGCCGGAGCGGTGCTTCCGAAGACTTGCTGGGGCGCCGCAAGTGGTGTGGTTGCGGGGCAGCCCGCAGCCACGGTGCCCGGGCAATCGACGTCGCCACGGAACATCGGCGCGTTGTTGTCGAAGATGAAGCGCGGACCCGTGCGCTTGGCCTCGATCCCGAGATGAACCGGTCCGTACTCGCCAGTCGCTGAAACGCCGTACGTATATTTCGGCGCTCCGGATTCGCGATTGCCTTTGGTGAAAGCGCAGGCGCGGAAAGCCTGCGGACTTGCCGGATCTACTGTGTCGCACGTGACGCCCACAGGAAGCGAGCCGACCTGGATGTTGTCCTTGATCTTGCTCTTGTTCCACGAACCGAACGCATAGAGCGTGATGTTCCGGATTGGCTCATAGGCGACCGACCCGTCGATCCCCCATTTGTTAACCGTTCCGAGGTTGCGGAACACTGAAACGTTGAGCTCCGGATCGAAGGCGGACGCCTGCCGGTTGGTGAAGTGGGTGTACCAGCCGCTGATCTGCGCCTGGATCTTGCCGGTGCGGTAACGGAACCCGCCGTCGAAGCTGTCGGTCACCTCGGGCTTCGGGTTCGCTGCTTCGGCGATCAGCGGGAAGAAGAAGCTGTTGTAGAGGTTGTCCGTGCTCGGCACCGACAGTCCCTTGGCATAGTTCGCGAATACGCTGAGCTGCGGGACAATGTCGTAGATCACCCCGACGTTCGGAAGCAGCTTGTCATATTTGAACTTGCGCTTCTGCGGGGGCGACCAGCCGGTAAGCACTCGGCCGTTAGCATCGAAAGTAAAAGGTTGCGCGGCAAGAATGGCCGCCTCGCGCACCGGATCCCGTCCGAAGCATTCGACAAAGCCCGATGCGCTGGACGTGAAGCAGTAATTGTGCAGCCGGCGGATGAAGAACGGGGCGCGGAGGCCGACGTTGACCGTCAGCCGATTGTCGAAGAAGTCGCCGCGATACTCGCCGGAGAATTGATTGAGGATGGCGTGGGATACGCGATCTCTCTTCTGCAGAGTCACACCCGTCACGTCGGCTTCCGGGTCGTTGCGCGGGAAGACGTCGGTCGGTTCGCCGTTCGCCTGGAGCAGCCCGACTTCGCCGGTCTGGCGGTGCCTCGCCGAGTCGTTGGTGTATCCGACACGAACCATCTGGCCGCGTGCGAAATCCCAGCGCAGGCCGGCGATCACGCCGAAGCGGTCGGTGTGCGTCTGGCTCGGCGAAAGCACGTTGACCGTGTCCAGCCTATCGCCGTCGCCATTGATGTCGCGTCCGAAGTAGGCGCTGCCACCGAAGAAGCCTGGTAGGCAAGTGTTGAACGCGTTCGTCGGCGTCGTCAGACAGTCCGTTGGTGTTGCGGTGGCAGGCGGCCGAGGAAGAGGTCCCGCGCCATCGGGATCGGGCGGCTGCGCGGGGTTCACGTCGCGCAGGCCTTCGAAGCCGCTCACTGTGCCGCCGCCGTTGGCCTTCACATATTGGTAGCTCGGATCGACGGTGAGCACGAGGCCGTCCATCAGCGTGAATTTCGACGCGACGCGGACGTTGCCAGTGTTCGACGGGTTATAGCGCCGGTCAAACTCGGTTCCGCAGCTCGCCTGGCCGAACGGAGCCGGAGCTGGCGTGTCCGCGACCCCGGCCTGCGGAGTATCCACCTGGCACGGGAAGTTGATCATGTAGAACCGCTCGTCCCGATTGCGCGGGTAGCGATTGTTCGCGTTGGGGCCGACGAGGCGATCGAGCCGGTCTTGCGGACTGTTCGTGATGCCCTGATCCAGGTCCGTGCGCAGCGGCAGCGAGCCGAAGAAGTTGTTGCGGTTCTGGTTGTAGTGGCCGGCGATCGAGACGAAATCGCCGTTGGACCCGATCGGCTGCCAGATCTTGCCGTTATACTGCTGCTTGCTGATCCGGCCGTAATTGTTGAACGGCACGAAGTTCTTGGTCCGCGAGGCGGCAAAGAACGCCCGGGTGTGCCAAGGACCGATCTCGCCGGTGTTGACCACCCCGAACAGCCGCCAATAATCCCAGTCGCCGAGCGACGCGACGCCGCGGAAACCGAATTCCTTGGTCGGGGTCATGGTACGGTAGTTGACCGTGCCGCCGACGGCCGACGCGGTCGGCGAGTCGACGTCGGTCGAACCGAGGTTGACGTTGACCTGCTCGATCAGCTCGGGATCGAGCTGCTGGTTGGAGAAGATCGCATAATTGCCGCTGTCGTTCAGCTGGATGCCGTCGAAGGTCAGGCTGATGCGCGTCGAATCGAAACCGCGAATAGTAAGCGTGCCCCCTGACGATCCGTAGGGGTCGTTGTTCTGGAAACTGACGCCCGGAACAAGGTTGATCGTGTCGAGGATGGTTTGGCCCGGGTTCGAGCGCGAAATGATCTCCTGGTTGAGGACGACCTTGGCCTTGGGCGTGTCAGGCGTCTGAACGCCGCCGACATTCTGGGCGCGACTGCCGGTAATGACGATCGCCTGTTTTTCGGCTTCGACCGTGCCGGTCGATTGGGCGTATGCCGCCGTCGGCATGAGGACGGCGGTCGAGCAAAGAAAGAATGTAGTTTTTTTCACGGAAACAACCCCCCGGCTGAACGCAGGACAATTAGAATGCTCGGGCGGCTATAGACGTCAAGAGACGGTTCTGTGACAGCCGTTAATCGGATTCCGGCGAATCCGTTAAACCGTTGCTTTTAGAACACGCCTCTCCATTCAGGAGCCCCCGCGACTCGACGAGAAAGCAGCACTACTTCGCGAGTCAATCAAGTAAGATCAAAGATTATTATGGGCGGGCGTCGAGCGACCTGCCTAACGCGACGAAGCCGTAGACGAAGGGTGGAACAAGCACGGCCGAAAGCACCACCTTGGCGATCATCTGCCCGACGATCAGCTCCTCGATCGGAAAGACGCCGTAGAAGGCGACGGTGATGAAGATCAAAGTATCGACAATCTGGCTGAGCGCGCTCGCGACCGCCGATCGCAGCCACAAAAGCCCGGCGCCCTCGCTGGCCTTCAGCCGGCTGAAGATGGTGACGTTGAGGAAGGTCGAAACGCCATAGGCAAGGATTCCGCCGAGCCAGATCCTCGGCGTCCCGCCCATGATCGTTTCGAACGCCGTTAGCCGCTCGGGCTGCATGTCCGGCGATGCGGGAATGGCGAGGACCGACAGGCTCAGCAGCAGCGATACGATCAGCGGGACGAAGCCGATCAGCACCAGGCGGTTCGCCGTCGAGCGTCCGTGAAGCTCGGCGACCGAGCTCGACGTGACGACCAGCAGCAGAAAAGCGAAGATCCCCGCCTCGACCGCCAGCGGGCGGCCGAAAATCGGATAACCCAGGAGGTCGAGCGGCCAGGGCGCGACCTGCTTGTTCCCGAGAACCCCCGCGATGCACACCATCCCGCCATAAAAAATGGCGAAGGCGAACAGCGAGAGTGGCATCTGCAGTGACCGTGCGGGCTCGGCGTCGGTTGCGGTTCGGGGCTGTCGCGCCGCGGCTTCGACTTCGGAGGTCATGGGCCGAGGGGTAATTGGTTTGAAGGGAGATGCAACAATTCGTCATGCCGGACTTGATCCGGCATCCGCCTTTTTTCCCAACGCTGCCCAGGCAGGCGGATCACGGCTCAAGGCCGGGATGACGACGGTGCGTTGACCATTACGCGACCGCGCGGCTAGCCACGCGACCCGTGACTTCTCCGGCTCTTGATGTCGTCGCAATCGGCGATGCGATCGTCGACGTGATCGCCACGTGCGACGATTCCTTCATCGCCGAACGCGGCCTTACCAAAGGATCGATGCAGCTTCTGACCCCCGACCAGGCGGACGAGCTGTACGCGGCGATGGGGCCCGCGCGCGAAATCAGCGGCGGATCGGCCGCCAACAGCATGGCGGGGGTCGCGGCGCTGGGATTGAATGCCGCGTTCATCGGCCAGGTCGCCGACGACCAGCTGGGCGCGATTTTCGAGCACGACATGATTTCGCTCGGAGTCCGATTCGACACGCCTGCGCTTGCGGGCGGTCCGCCGACAGGCCGTTGCCTCATCCTGGTCACGCCCGACGCGCAGCGGACGATGAACACGTGCCCCGGGGCGAGCCACGAGCTGACTCCCGAAGCGCTCGACGAAGAGCTGATTCGGTCGGCTTCAGTGACCTTCCTCGAAGGCTATTTGTGGGGGCCGGAGCGGCCCCGCGCCGCAATGCTGAAGGCCGCCGAGATCGCCCATTCGGCCGGGCGAACCGTGGCATTCACATTGTCGGAGAGCCTGTGCATCGGCGACCGTCGGGAGGGCGTCCGGCGGATGATCGATGAGGGCACCGCCGACACGCTGTTCGGCAATGAGGACGAAATTCGTCACCTGACCGGATGTGCTGAGCTGCAGGACTGCATTGGCTCATTGTCGCCGAAGGTTCGAACGCTGGTGATCACGCGAGGCCCCGCGGGCGCGCTTGCGGCCGAAGCCGGCTCCACGGTCGAGGTCCCCGCCGCATCAGTCGATAGGATCGTCGACACCACCGGTGCCGGCGACCTGTTCGCCGCGGGCTTCCTGTCGGCGCGGTGCCGGGGGCGCGATCTTCGCGGCTGTCTTGAAGTCGGGGCCTTGTGTGCCGCGGAGATCATTTCGCATTTCGGCGCGAGGCCGGAGGGCGATCTCCGGGAGCTCGTGAGCCAATGAAGAACATCCGCAAGCTGGCGGTCTACTGCGGCTCAGCTCCGGGTGCTCATCCGGTCTTTCCCGAATGCGCGAAGGCGACCGCGAAAGCGATGGTCGAGAACGATGTCGACCTGGTCTACGGCGGCGGCCGGCTCGGGCTGATGGGCCTGATCGCCGACAGCGTCCTGGAGTTAGGCGGCAAGGTGTACGGAGTGATCCCGCACCTGCTGGTCAAGCTCGAAGTCGAACATACGGGTCTCACCGAAATCTACCACGTCGATACGATGGGCGAGCGAAAGGCGGTCATGAGCGAGCTGTCCGACGCCTTCCTCTGCCTTCCGGGTGGAATCGGCACGCTGGACGAGATGTTCGAGGCTTGGAGCGAGAACGCGCTCGGCTTCCACAAAAAGCCCTTCTGCCTGCTCAACGTCGACGGCTTCTGGGACGGGCTGATCGAATTCATGGATCATGCGACCGAGTCGGGCTTCCTGTCGCAGCAACGAAGGTCGCAGCTGCTCGTCGCAGCCACTCCCGACGAGGCATTGAAATTGCTGGACGATGCCGCCGCAGCCGCTACGCAAGGCATGGTCTGGTAGGGCGGGGAGCAAGGGTTTGAACCAGAGGCTACTTGGGCTGGCCGGGATCGTCGCGATCCTGGCCTTGGCATTCTTGGTGTCCGCGAACAGGAAGGCAATCCGGCCGCGTGTCGTCGGTGCGGCTTTCGCCCTGCAGGCCTTCATCGCCTGGATCGTATTGTGGACGACCTGGGGCCGAGCAGCGATCCAAAGCCTATCCAACGGTGTGGCTAACCTGCTCGGCTATGCGACCAAGGGCACGGAATTCCTGTTCGGACCAAGCGAGACCAACCCGCTGGCCCACACTTTCGCGATCGCCGCGCTGCCGGTCATCATCTTCTTCGCGAGCCTGGTCGCGATCCTTTATTATCTCGGGATCATGCAGCGGATCGTGCGCTGGGTCGGCGGAGCGATCGGCTGGGTGACCGGGATCAGCCGAGTGGAATCGCTCTCGGCGGCCGCAAACATCTTCGTTGGCCAGTCCGAATCGCCGCTCGTTGTCCGGCCGTATCTCGCCGCGCTTCCGCCCTCGCGCCTGTTCACCGTGATGTGCGTCGGAATGGCCGGGGTCGCCGGGACTATCCTCGCGGCTTACGCGAGCCTACTCGGGGCGCAGTACCTACCATATCTTTTGGCCGCGTCGTTCATGTCCGCTCCGGGCGGGATCCTGATGGCGAAGATGATCATGCCGGACGATCCGCGCGACACCGACGCGGTCGAGGATCAAAAGGTCGACGTCGCCGAGACGTTCGAGGAGGGCGTGAAGCCCGCGAACATCATCATGGCCGCCGCCCAGGGCGCGCAGACCGGCGTCAAGCTCGCGGTCGCGGTTGGAGCGATGGTCCTGGCGTTCGTGGCGCTGGTCGCGCTCGCCAACGGCCTGCTCGGCGGCCTCGGCAATCTCGTCGGAATTCCAGACCTGAGCTTCCAGCGGCTGGTCGGTTATGTATTCGCGCCCTTCATGTTCCTGATCGGCATCCCGTGGCGGGAGGCCCTCACCGCGGGCGGGCTGTTCGGCACCAAGCTGGTGCTGAACGAATTCGTCGCTTTCATCGACCTCGGCCAGATGGGGCCTGCGATCCTCAGCGACCGAAGCCGGGCGATCGTCACCTTTGCGCTCTGCGGCTTCGCCAATTTCAGTTCGATCGCGATCCAGATGGCGGTGACCGGCGGCCTCGCCCCCAACCAGCGCCCGGTGATCGCCAAGCTGGGCCTTCGTGCCCTGCTCGCCGGCTCGCTCGCCAACCTGATGAGCGCGGCTCTCGCTGGATTAATGATCTGATCGGCGTCATTGCGAGGAGCCGAAGGCGACGCGGCAATCCAGGCTGGATTGCTTCGCTTCGCTCGCAATGACGGCTAAAGAGTATTCCATGGCCACGATCACTGCTGACGACCACATCGCGTCCGTTTCGCTGAAGGACGCCGACAGCGACCCGGACGCCTTCGCCCAGAAGCTCGGGCACAGCTTCGAGGAATATGGTTTCGCAATCATCGCCGACCACGGCATCCCCGACGACCTGATCCACCGCGCCGAGAAGAAAGCGAAGGAATTCTTTGCGCTGCCGGAAGAGGTGAAGCGAGGATATCATATCGAGGGCGGCGGCGGGGCACGCGGCTACACTCCTTTCGGGATCGAAACAGCCAAGGGCGCGAGCGCGTTCGACCTCAAGGAATTCTGGCACGTCGGACGGCAGCTCGCACACGACCATCCGTTCCGCGATCATATGCCCGACAACGTCTGGCCGTCAGAGGTCGCGAGCTTCAGGGATACGTTCGAGGAGCTGTTCGCGACGTTCGACCGGACAGGCCTCAAGATCCTCAAGGCCATCGCGCGTTTCCTGAAAATCGATGAGGATTATTTCGTCGATACCGTCCGCGACGGCAATTCGGTGATGCGCTTGCTTCACTACCCGCCCATCGAAGGCGAGCCGGGCAGCAACGTCCGGGCTGGCGCTCACGAAGATATCAACACGATCACCCTGCTTCTCGGCGCCGAGGAAGCGGGTCTTCAGCTGCTAACCAAGGACGGCCGGTGGATCCCGGTTTCGCCCAAGCCAGGTGAGCTGGTCGTCAACATCGGCGACATGCTCCAGCGGCTGACCAACGGCATACTGCGCTCGACCACCCACCGCGTCGTCAATCCGCCGCCCGAGCGCCGCGGCTTCTCGCGCTACTCGATGCCCTTCTTCCTTCACTTCCGTTCGGATTTCCTGATCGAGCCGCTGCCCGGGACCGTTCCTTCAGGCGAGCAGCCCAAATGGCCGCCGATCACCGCGAACGATTACCTCCAGGAGCGGCTGCGCGAGATCAAGCTGAAGTAGCGCCGCGACACATCCATTCTGGATCAGTCCTGCCTCGCAAAGTTAATGTTTGGGACTCATCATTCCGCCGCTGTGGCAAACCGCGCGTCAAATCCTTTTCGAGCACTGTACGAGCGCCGATCCGATCGGATTGCGCTCGACGCGGATGTTTCGCTCCGCCGCTCCGGCCAGAACACCTATCGGGTGCGCGTCTACGATGTCTCTCCCCACGGCTGTAAGCTCGAATTCGTCGAGCGACCGAACCCCGACGAGCATGTCTGGGTGAAATTCGAAGGGCTCGATTCCATCGAGTGCGAGGTCTGCCGAGTCGAAGGCTTTGTCGTCGGAGTCGAGTTCGTCCAGCCGATGCATCCCGCCGTGTTCGACGCGCTCGTTGCTCGATTGCGCTAGGCGGGCTTCGAATCGCTGAGGTTCGCCGGACCGAAGCCATGCGGGATGAGCGCGCCGATCGTGAAGCGCTCGACCTTCGACCCGTCGCCGCTCGAGCACAGGATCTCGACGTCGCGACCGCTTAGCTGCGCGGCCTCGAGGATGGCCTGGCGGCAGCCGCCGCAGGGAGTGCAGACGATTGCTCCAGTCCCGCCGGCCACTGCGATCCGCGCGACCTTGTCGAGCCCGAATGCGTGCTGCGCCGTTGTGAGCGCGCTCTGCTCCGCGCACAGGCCGAGGCGGTAGCAGGCGTTTTCCATGTTGGCGCCAGTAACGACCTCGCCGTCAACCGACTCGACCGCGCAGCCGACCTGGAAGCGGGAGTAAGGTGCATAAGCGCGCCCCGCGGCTTTGCGTGCGTGGGAAATCAGCTCTTCATCTGTCATGCATTCAACTTTAGGCAGCGCTAACATGAACTGTCACCCTGAACTTGTGATCCGGAGATGCGTCCCCGCGGTTGCGGCCCTCTTCCTTGCCGGCTGTGCCGTTCAGCGGCCGGTCCCCGCGCCCGGCCCGGCCAGCGTCGTCGAGGTGCAAATCCTCGCGCTCAACGACTTTCACGGAAATGTGGAGCGTCCCGCGGACCCTGTCCGATTCCAGCTCGGACCCGACCAGTTCGCGACCTCGCCCGCCGGCGGAGCGGCGATTGTCGGCCAGGAGCTCGCGAACCTCCGCTCCGGCCACGGCCACAGCATCACCGTTGCCGCCGGCGACCTCATCGGTGCGTCGCCGCTGACCTCCGCCTATTTCCTCGACGAGCCGACCATCGACGCCATGAACCTGATGGGCCTCAGTCTCGCGTCGGTCGGCAATCACGAGTTTGACAAGGGGAGTGCCGAGCTTCTCCGGATGCAAAATGGCGGCTGCGAAAAATATACGACGCGCGTTCCGTGCCGGCTCGAGCCCTTCAAGGGAGCGCATTTCGAATATCTAGCCGCCAATGTGCTGAGGTCGAACGGCACGACGATTTTCCCGCCCACGGCAATCCGCCAGTTCGGACCGATCAGAATCGGCTTCATCGGTATGACCCTGAGGGACACCGGGATCCTCGTCACTCCGAGCGGAGTCGCGGGGCTTCGCTTCACCGACGAGGCCGCGACCGCCAATGCGCTGGTGCCCGCACTCAAGACCGCGGGCGCCGACGCGATCGTCCTGCTCATCCACCAAGGCGGACATGTGCCGGGCAGTTACCATCTGCAAGACTGCGAGGGCATCAAGGACGAGATCCTGCCGATCCTCGACAAGCTCGATCCGGCGATCGCGACCGTGATCTCGGGCCATACGCATCACGCTTATGCGTGCGAGATCGAGCGGGGCGGCGCGAAGCGACTGCTAACCAGCGCCGGCAAGAACGGCTATTTCGTCAGCGACCTGCGCCTGGACTTCGATCCCGCCACGCACCGCCTCCTGGCGCAGCATGCGCGCAATGTCCCCATGACCCACCAGGACGTTGGCGACCCGGCCATCGCGGCCCTGGTGAAACGCTATGCGGATGCGGCTGCTCCGGCCGCGAGCCGGATCGTCGGCCATTTGTCCGGCGGACCCGCTCGCAAGTCCGAAGGCGACGGCGAATCCCCCGCGTCGAACCTCATCGCCGATGCGCAGCTGGCCGCGACGAAGGCGCCCAATCGAGGCGCCGCGGACATCAGTTTCATCAACGCAACCGGAGTCCGTACCGACCTGGTCCCGCTGCCCGACGGCCGGGTGACGTACGGCGCGATCTTCGCGCTCCAGCCCTTCGGCAACAATCTCGTCGTAAAGACTCTAACTGGCGAGCAGCTGAAGGCGGTGCTTGAACAGCAGTTCAAGGTGGAGAACGGTGCAGCCAAGGTCACTTCGCTGCTGGTGCCGGCGCGGGGATTTCGGTTCAGCTACGATTTGTCGAAGCAGAACGGCCAGCGGATCCTATCGATGACGTTGCGCGGCAAGCCGATCGATCCGAACGGGCGCTACCGGGTTACCGTCAACAACTTTCTCGCAAGCGGCGGCGACGGCTTCTCGGTGTTCAACAGCGGCACCGACGCGTTCGATGCTGGGTTGGACCTCGACGCGCTCGAAGCATGGCTCGCGACCAACCCCGCGGTCCCTGCCGACGAGCGGGTCACGAACGCCACGCCGCGCTAACGCAGCGGCGGCTCGTCGAAGCTCCTGAGCTTGCGGCTGTGAAGCGCGTCGCCCTCGCGCTTGAGCAACGTCAGCGCCTCGATGCCGATCCGTAAATGCTGGCTGATCGCCCGCTCGTAGAAGGCATTGGCTTGTCCCGGCAGCTTGAGCTCCCCGTGGAGCGGCTTGTCGGAGACGCACAGCAGGGTGCCGTAGGGCACCCGGAAGCGATAGCCCTGGGCAGCGACGGTGGCCGATTCCATGTCGATGCCCACCGCCCGGCTCTGGTTGAAGCGCATCGACGACGCCGTGTAGCGCAGCTCCCAATTGCGGTCGTCAGTGGTGACCACCGTTCCGGTGCGCAGCCGGCGCTTGAGGTCGTCTTCCTCCTCTCCCGTCACCATCATCGCGGCCTCGAACAGAGCCTTCTGCACCTCGGCGATAGCGGGAATCGGAATTTCCGGAGGAAGCACGTCGTCGAGCAAATGGTCGTCGCGAAGGTAAGCGTGAGCGAGCACATAATCGCCGATCGTCTGGCTCGGGCGAAGGCCGCCGCAATGGCCGATCATCAACCACACCTCCGGGCGCAGCACAGCGATATGGTCGCAGATCGTCTTCGCGTTGGAGGGACCGACGCCGATATTGACGAGCGTCACTCCGCCTCTCCCCTCGGCCATCAGATGGTAGGCCGGCATCTGGTGCCTCCGCCAGCGGCCCGCGGCGATCTCGGCTTCGGCGTTGGTAAGCTCACCCGGCTCGTAGACCGCGCCCGGCACCGAGAAGGCGCGATAAGGGCTGTCCTTGCGGCGAAGGGCGTCGACCGCGAAGCCGACGAACTCGTCGACGTAGCGAACATAGTTGGTGAACAGCACGAAATGCTGGAAATGCTCGGCCGGAGTCCCGCTGTAATGCTTGAGGCGCGCCAGGCTGAAGTCCGTGCGCGGAGCATCGAACAAAGCCAGCGGACGACAGTCGGGAGTGACTGCGCGAACCCCATCCGCGACCTCGTCACCGATGTGGACCAGCTCGTTCGACGGGAACCAGCGCGAGAGCTCGGTCGTGCTGACGTTCCCGATCTCGATCCCGCTTTCGTCGATCACGTAAGGATAAGGAATTTCACTCGACGACCGCCCGACCGAGATTTCGACCCCATAATCGTCAATCAAATGCTGAAGCTGAACGGCCAGATAGTCGCGAAACAGGTCAGGTCGGGCGATGCTCGATGCGTAACAGCCCGGCTCGTTGAGGCGGGCGAAGGCGCGCAACGGTGTTGTCGCGGGACGCGGCGCCGCGGGATGATAATCGATGCGCAGCTCGGGATAGGCGAAGCAGCCGGCAGCTCGTTCCTTCGGGTCGGGAAGCTCGCCACGGTCGAGATAGAGCTTTAAGGCTTCGCGGAGGTTGGCGACCGACTCGTCAAAGATCGCGCAGAGCTGTTCGACGATCGCCTGGACGGATTGCGTCTTCAACATGAGTTACGATTGCAGCGGTCGGCCCGCCGACGCAAGCTTGCCTTTAAGCCGTCCGCTCGTCCGGGACGCGCAGCATGGCCAGCGCCGCCATCACCATCACCAAGGCCGCTACGAGCATCGTCCAGATCGGCTGGTCCGGGAAAAACGCCTTCATGATCGACCCCATGACCGTCGCCACGAGCAACTGCGGGATGACGATGAAGGCGTTGAACAGGCCCATGTAAATGCCGAGCTTGCGCTGCGGCAGGCTCCCGGCGAGGATCGCATAAGGCATTGCGAGGATCGACGCCCAGGCGATGCCGATCCCAATTTCCGAAACGATGAGCGCCTTGGGATCTTTCAGCAGGAGGAAGCTTGCATAGCCGGCCGCTCCCGTGAGGAGGCAGATCATATGCGTCCGCGCCTTGCCGACCGCCCTGGCGAGAAATGGCAGGAGAGCGAGCGCCGCGATTGCCGCAACTCCATTGTAGACGGAAAAGAGGACGCCGACCCAGTTGCCCGCCTCCTGATAGGCAGAGCTCGCCGGATCGGGGGCGTGATAGAAGTTCTGGGCGACTACCGGCGTTGTGTTGATCCACATGATGAACAAAGCCGACCAGCTGAAGAATTGCGCGACGGCGAGACGCTTCATGACTGTCGGCATGCCCGAGAAATCGCCGACGATGTGAGCAAGCATGTTCGACGTGCCGCCGCTCCTGGCCAATCGGATCGCGATGATGCTGGCGAGGCCGTAAGCGATCAGCAATCCGCCAAGGACGTACATCTCCTTTTCCAGGTGAAGTTCGAAAACCCCGAGGAGGACGATCACGCCCGCCGCGATCCACGCGAGGCTGGAGGTCATGGTCCGCGACGCGAGCGCGCGAATCGTCTCGCCGCTGTCGGGATGGTCGGCGCCCTCGGCGAAGCGCTCCATATCCTCAGGCGGGTACTCGCGCGTGCTGAGCACGGTCCAGAGGACCGCGAGAAACAAAGCCGCTCCACCCACGAAGAAGCTGATCCGGACGGTTTCGGGGATGCCGCCCCCCGCCGCGACGTTCGACACGCCCCAACGGTCGAGCGCGTAAGGGAAGATCGAGCCGAGTACGGCGCCCGCGCCGATGAAAGCCGTCTGCACTGCGTAGCCCGAGGTGTGCTGATCCTTGCGGAGCATATCACCGACGAATGCCCTGAACGGCTCCATCGTGATGTTGAGGCTCGCGTCGAGCGCCCAGAGCAGCACCGCGGCCATCAGCAATTGCGAGGACAGCGGCATCAGCACGAGGGACAAAGCCGCGAGGATCGCGCCGCCAAGGAAATAGGGCCGCCGCCGGCCGAGCCATCCAAGCCAGGTGCGATCGGAGAGGTGGCCGACAATCGGCTGGACAAGAAGGCCGGTGAGGG
>JBKPKF010000100.1:0-6642 GCA_046730995.1 Pseudomonadota bacterium | reverse complement strand
CAAGCGCAGCGAAGTTTAGCACTGTCTCAGATCGGGACAGTCAAGCTTCGGGCGCGTCAGGCCGCTTCGAACTCTTCCTCGGTCATGACGGGGCCGGAGTCCTGCCCCTTAGCACCAGGATCACGGTCGACGAATTCGATGATCGCGATCGGCGCCGCGTCGGACGCTCGAATGCCCGCCTTTATGACGCGCGTGTAGCCGCCGTTGCGGTCCGCGTACCGGGGACCCAGAACGTCGAACAGCTTGGCCAGCTGCGTATCGTCCATCAGCCGCGACTGGGCGAGCCGGCGGTTCGAAAGGCCGCCGTGCTTGGCAAGCGTGATCAGCTTTTCGACGTAGGGGCGAAGTTCCTTCGCCTTGGCCGTCGTCGTGGTGATTTGCTCATGCTTGATGAGCGCGGCCGCCATGTTGCGGAACAATGCCGCACGGTGGCTCGAGGTGCGCTGAAGTTTTCGATGGCCAACACGATGGCGCATGATCTGTCTCCGTTCGTCAGGGGTCCGTACGAGGTAACCCCGGCCAGGCGGACTTGATTGCGGGAGCCGCCCTTTATCCCATCGCTTTTCTTGGGAGCGCGCCCTCAAGCGGAGATGGGTGCTGAAGTCAAGTCTCGTCGACCCAATCGGTACGCAGGCGTTTGACAGCAAACAGCATCACCAGGGCAGCGAGCAGATAGAAGCCGACCACGCTGACCGCCGCATATCGCAATGCCTCTGTGCCGAAGCGCGCCGTAAACAGGCCGGATATCGCCCCGATCAGCACCGGACCGATGCCGAGACCGATAAGGTTGTTGATCAAGAGGAAGCTGGCCGACGCGGTGGATCGCATCGGCCTGGATACGAGATGCTGAACCGCCGTTGTCACCGGCCCCAGCCAGAGAATGTTGAGCGCGTTGGGAATGAGCAGCAACGGCCAGGCCGCCCACGGATCGGACGACATCAGCCCCAGCGCAAAGGTGGGCGCGGTGATGAGCCAGGCGATGGCCGGCAGGCGAGCGTACCAACGGCGATCGCCTTGGCCTAGCCGGTCTGCAAGCCAGCCGCCCGCAAACACCCCGGCCGTACCGCCGATCACAAAGATCGATGCAAGGAATTGGCCACGCTCCACCAGGTCGAAGCCAAAACTGCGTTCGAGGACGGTGGGAATCCAGGCCAAGAGCCCGTAGCCCGCAAGTGAGCTGCACGACGCCGCAAATGCCATCAGCCAAAACGTCGGCTTTCGCGCGAGAATCGGGAAGACTCGCCAGACCGGCACCTCTTCGCCCGCCGAGGGCGCGGGTCGCGGAAGGTCGCGAACGAAGAGCAGCATGACGGGGGCAAGGACCAAGCCGGCGATCCCCATGACCAAAAAAGCGGCCCGCCAATTGATCCAAGATGCGAGATACGCGCCGATCAGGGTTCCGCCGGCGAGGCCCAACGGAATTCCGAGCGAAAATATGGCGAGTGCCCGGGCCCGGCGCGCCGGCGGGAAATAGTCGGCGATGAGCGCATAGGAGGGAGCGACTCCTCCCGCCTCGCCGATGCCGACCCCCATCCGGAACAAGAACAGGTGCAAAAAGGACGTCGCCACGGCGCAGAGTGCGGTGAAGCCGCTCCACACCGCCACGGCTCCAGCAATCACCCGGCTCCGACTGGTGCGATCTGCCCAAAGGGCGAAGGGGATTGCGAGCACGGAATAAAGGATCGCGAATGGCGGGCCGCTGAGGACACCGAATTCCCAGTCGCTGAGCTTCAGATCCTTGATGATTGAGCCGGCAAGGATGCTGAGGATCGTCCGGTCGAGAAAGTTGAAGATGTAAGCGAGAAGCAGGAGCAGCAGGACGCGGGTGCCGACCGCGCGAAGTTGCTGCTCCGCCGCCCCGCTCAGAAATTGACCCCCAGCGATACCCAAAGCTGCCGAGGCGCGCCGTAGAAGGCGGTCAGAATGCCCGTTCTGCCGAGCGTCGGAACCGCCTGCGTCGGCGAGGTGATGGGGACACCGGCTGAGGTGATGAAGTCTCCCGTCCACGGGTTCTGCAGCAGGAAGTTGTAGCCCGACACGACGTACTTCTTGTTCGCCAAATTCTTGCCATGCAAGCCCAGTTCGAACCGCTTGCTCGCCGAACGCCAGACGAGGTTCGCGTCCCACAGGGCGAAACCCTTCTGATCGAGACCCGGCGAGCGCAGTTCGAATTGCTGGCTCTTGCTGCGGTAAGACAGGGTCGTGTTGAGGTCGAGCCGGCCGCCGAACGCCGGAGTGTCGTAATCGAGCGAGCCGCTTAGATTCCATTTCGGCGTGTTCTGGATCTTGCGGAACTTGGCGACGTCCACCTCAATTGACGTCGGCAGGTGAGTCACCGGATTGAGGATCAGCGCGCCGTTGATGTCGCGATTCACGAGAGTGACGAAGTCGAGATACTTGGCGTCCAGATAACCAAGGGTTCCGGCCCAGGTCAGCCGGTCGCCGGCCGTGGCCATGTCGTTGGCGATCCGCCAGTTGGTTTCGAGCTCGACGCCGCGGAAGCGCGCCTTGCCGGCGTTGGTGGTGATCCCGACGAAGGTCGGAACGCCGCCCGCGGTCACGCCGCCGGCCGAACCGGGAACTTGGACGTCCTTGTAGTTGGCCTGGAAGACGGCAAGCGCCAGCTGCAGCCGGCGGTTGAACAGCGCCGCTTTCCAGCCCGCCTCGTAGCTGTCGACCTTCTCGGGATCGAAAGCCATGAAGTCGTAAATCGCTTCGGCCGTCGGGAGGGCGGTTGGGTTCAAAGGGTCGCGGGGCGTCGCAGTGGTCAGGCCGCGCGGGTCGAACCCGCCGCCTTTGAAGCCTTTCGAATAGCTGATGTAGAGATTGTGGTCCTTGTTCGGCTTGAAGCCGATCGACGCTCGCGGCGTGAACGCTGTGTCCTTACGCCGTCCGTCGAAGTTCGAGGTCACCGACAAAGCCGGGTTCGGAAAGGGTGTTCCGGTCTGGTCGAACGGCGGCGACCCTCCGAGCTCCGGCGAACCGCCCAGGATCAGATTCTGCCGGAAGACGCGCGCGTGCCGCTTGTCGCTGGTGTAACGTCCGCCCAGCGAAACGCTGAGCTGTGACGTGATGTCATAGGTGAAGTCGCCGAAGACCGCCCAGGTTTTCGTGTCAACGTCGCCGCGTGTCGCCGCCGTCAATCCGGGCAGAAGAGCGTTGCTGGTGTAGAGACGCACGTCGAATACGTCGAAGGCGTTGGCGTTGAGATAATAGAAACCGGCGACGCCTTGGAGCGGGCCCTTGTCGGCAACCAGCTGGAATTCCTGGCTGAACTGCCGGTTCCTGTAGATCGCCGGAACGTCGACGTCGACGAACGGCAAAGCGTCGAAGTCAATCGGCGTCTTCGTCCGGTCCTTTCGGTAGGCCGTGATCGATTTGAACGTCAGCCAGTCGGACAGTCCGATTTCCCCGTGAAGCGCGACGCCCCAGGCGCGCACCCTCTGCTGCGGATCGTTGAGCGCGCCTTGGCTATCGAACACGTCCCCGAGAACCGGGAATGGCGTGTTACAAGCGGCAACCGCGCACAGATTCGGAACCAGGCGATGACCGCCCCGCGGGTTGGCGTCGTCGGCGGTGGCATCGCCCGACAGTCGAAAGAAGACGTTTTGCGCCGGCTGGAATTCAATCGTGGCCCGACCCGCCCAAGTGTCCTTGTTGTAGTTTTCGAGCCCGTTGGTGAGGTTCTTTCCGAAGCCTCCGCGGGAGAGCCGGGCAAAAGCAGCGCCCATGCGCAGCCAGTCGGCAATGGGGGATGAGATGCTGGCGATCAGATCGGCTTGCTCGTCAGTCCCGGCATTGCCGCGGACGCTGACGTGCGTCCCGTCGGTCGGGATCTGGCGCGTTACATATTTGATCGCGCCGCCAATCGTGTTGCGTCCATAGAGCGTACCCTGCGGGCCGCGGAGGATTTCGACGCGCTCGACGTCATAAATGTCCAGCAAGGCTGCCTGCGGGCGGTTCAAATAAACGTCGTCGAGATAGAGACCGACGCCCTGTTCGAATCCCGCGACCGGATCCTGCTGGCCGACACCGCGGATGAAAGCGGTCAGAGTCGTGTTGGTGCCGCGCGACGTTTCCAGGTTCACGTTCGGCGTGGTGTCCGCGATGTCGGTGATGTCGAGCGCGCCCTGGCGATTGAGCTGCTCGCCCGAATAAGCCGTGACCGCGACCGGAACGTCGAGGAGAAGCTCGCTGCGGCGCCGGGCGGTGACGACGATTTCCTGGTCGCTCGCGGTCGATGCCTGGTCCTGCGTTTGTACGCTGGAATCGGGCGCGGCTGTTGCCGGCGGCTGAGCTGCGTCTTGGGCCCGGGCCGGGCTTGCGATGAACGCCGCAGCAGCGATGCTGCCGAGCAAGGCAGCGCGAGCGTGAGTAACGCGCATTTCAGATTCTCCCCCTGGCGGGCGGCCCTCATCCGCCCAGCTGTCGCCACAGTCATAATGAAAGTTGAACCGGCTTTCAACTTGCGAATATTCGCGCTACACAGCTATCGCGACGGGATGGGGGAAATCGTGGATAAAGAGGTGCGGATCAGCCCGGCAAGCGACGGTAAAGCGCCGCGCACGCCGCGCGGCGAGCGCACTCTGCGCAAGATCCTCGACGCGGCCCAGGCGGAGTTCGGCGAACGTGGGTTCGGGGACACCTCGATCGTCGGAATCACTCAGCGTGCCGGGGTCGCGCTCGGGACCTTCTACACCTATTTCGATTCCAAGGAGGTCGTGTTCGCTGCGGTGGTTCGCGACATGTCGGCTCAGGTCCGCGATCATGTTGCCCCCGCATTCGCCGGTGCGACGGACGCGCTCGATGGCGAGCGCCGAGCACTCGAATCCTTCCTCCAGTTCGCGCGGAAGCACCGCGATGTCTATCGCATCATCGACGAAGCCGAATTCGTCGAGCCCGCCGCCTACCGTGAGCATTACGAGACGACGGGGACGCGTATCGCTGCCCGCCTCGTTGCCGCGCGCGATAGGGGCGAAATCTCGCGCGAGTTTTCCGACGGGGATCTCGACATCCTGGCTTGGGCCATCATGGGCGCGAACGTGTTTCTGGGGCTGAAGTTCGAGGTCTGGTCGAGCGCGGACGCCACGCGCGTGGCCGACGTAACCAGCCGGCTCCTGCGCAAGGGCCTGGCCAAATGAACGACGCCGCGGCGGCGCAGCTTTACGAGGATCGCTATTACACGGTCACCGATGGGCTACGGCTGCATTACCGCGATTATCCCGGCGGCGCAGGCAGACCGCCCCTGCTCTGCCTTCCGGGCCTCACCCGCAATTCGCGCGACTTCGCCGGCTTCGCAGAACGATACAGCCCTCGTTTCAGAGTGCTCGCGCTCGAGTTTCGCGGCCGGGCGATGAGCGATTACGATCCCGTCCCGGCGCGCTACAATCCTTTGACCTACGCGCAGGACGTGATCCAGCTGCTCGACCAGCTCGAGCTTCCTCAGGCGATCCTCGTCGGAACGTCGCTCGGCGGGCTTGTCACCATGACCGTCGCCGCGATTGCGCCGCAGCGCATTGCCGCGGCGATCCTCAACGACATCGGGCCCGACATCGCAGACGCGGGAGTCGACAGGATCAAGTCGTACGTCGGGAAGGGTACGCGCTTCCAAAGCTGGGATGAAGCCGCGGCGGCGGTCGCCTCCAACAATGCTCACGCGTTCGAGAATTATGCGCACGACGACTGGGTCAACATGGCGCAGCGCAACTGCCGCGAGGAGAATGGCGAGATCGTCTTCGACTACGACATGGCGATCGCGCTGCCGTTCAATTCGACGAGCGCGGTGCCGACGATCGACATGTGGCCCTTCTTTGCCGCGCTGGCCCAGAAACCGCTGCTCGTGATCCGAGGGGCCAGGAGCGACCTTCTGACCGCCGAAGCGCTGGAGAGGATGCAGGCCGCCGCTCCGACCATGCAATCGGCGGTCGTGCCCGGCGTCGGCCACGCGCCCGAGCTCAGCGAGGCGGAGGCTGTGGCGGCAATCGACGCGTTCCTGGGCGAAGTTGAGCGGGCGCTCTAACTCACTCGAACATGCCGAGGCCGACGAGCAGGGCAGCGAACAGGCTCACGACGATCAGGGCGAAGATGGTTAGCAAGCTCGCGCGCCACAGTGCGCCGCCCATCGTCAGGCCGTAGGCGCCTTTCAATTGCCGGTACATGTGAAATGGCGGGATCAGCCACAGGAGACCAGCAAGCGACGCTATCCCGCCCGCCTGAAAGAGCACCCCTGCGACCACCAGCAGCATCATGAAACAGAGCGAATAGGTGACGAATACGGTGTGATCGTAGAGCCGGAAGCGGCGACTGAATGGAAACAGCAGCCACACGAACGGCACCGACAGTGGGATAATCAGCCAGCTGAACTTATAAGCGTTGGTCTTGAGCTTGTAGGCGACGAGCTCCGGATTGTTCCGGGCCTTCTTGATGGCGTCGGATAACGAGGGAGCGAGGCCGGAAGGGTCGATGTCGATCGCGCTGGGGCTGATTTCGCCCCGTTCGACCGATTCCTTGATTTTGATCTCGCCCTGAAGGTCGCCGATCTTGTCGTCGAGCTTCTCCGCGACCTTGCCCGTGGCGCCCTTGCGCTGCTGTTCCAGTATTGCGAGCTTCTCCTTGTCGGTGCTGAGCTCCTTGGCAAGATCC
>JBKPKF010000099.1:0-3885 GCA_046730995.1 Pseudomonadota bacterium | reverse complement strand
ATCGTGCTCAGCGCGGACGGCGACATCCGGGATTTCGGGGTGACCGCCCGCACGACTCGCTACGGCAAGGTGGTCTCGCCCGGGGCAGCGGCGCCGCTTCCGCCGAACCAGAACAGCCTGACGGAATTCGGCCCCGACTACATCTTCCTGGGTGCCAAATGGATCACGGACCTAGAGGTGCGCTGGCGGCCTGGCCGCTTCGAGGTCGCGCTCGGAGCGAACAATCTCTTCGACGTCTATCCCGACCGTTCGCCGTTCGGCCCACGGCCGGCATCGATCGGCGGCTTTTATCCCGTGAACCAGGAATTCATTCCGTTTTCGATCTTCTCGCCGTTCGGCTTCAACGGCCGGTACTTGTACGGTCGCGTGGCGGTGAACTTCTAATCGGGGGGAGGGCTTCGTCCCTCCCTTCGCTCAATTCGTCAGGTCAGGCCGGAGGCGGTATCGTCCGCCCTCACGCTCGAACATGGATGCGACCGCGGGATGGTCGATCGGCTCATCACTGTCGTCGGTGATCAGATTCTGCTGGCTGACATAGGCGACGTAAGCCGTTTCCGAATTCTCCGCCAGCAGGTGGTAAAAGGGCTGGTTCTTTGGCGGCCGCAGAGCCTCCGGTATGGCCTCATACCATTCATCGCTGTTCGAAAATTCAGGATCGACGTCGAAGATTATGCCGCGAAAGTCGAAGATCCGATGGCGAACGACCTCGCCGATCGCGAAGCGGGCTTCGGGCATTCCAAACGACGCTGCCATGCGCGTCGAACGATCGATTGGGGCAAATGGGGGCATGCCGACTATCTAGTCAGGCCTGGGCCCCAAACAACTGCCTCGGCCAAAGTCTGGTCGCCGAGCCAGGCGGGGCAACGCCCGGCCCGGCGACCATCCACCGCGGGGTACCGCGTTGGCTCGGCTACCAAATGACTCCGTCAGCGGACCAAATCACGCCATCGGGAGTGGTCCAGATGACTCCGTCATAGGTCCAGATCACGTCCTTCGGATCCACGCAGGTGTCGCCGGCCTTGTGAATCTCGCCGGCGTCCGTGCACGCGTGGATTTCGCCGGCATCGGGCGTGGCGTGGATCTCGCCGGCATCGGGGCTGTCGGAGGCGGCTGCCATCATCGCCAAGGCTGTCAAAATTGTAAGCATATACCTTACCTTCCTCTCCCTTGTGGGAGTGGGTGGCGTAGATTTGAGGTGCTTGGCGCGGCTATTCGAAACTTAAGACGTCCCGAATTTTTTCAGTCGGTTCGGGTGATTGACGGAGCGTGGTGAACGTCGGGCGCTTCGCTTGGCAAGGCTCGGCTCCGCTGTTAGAGCGCCGGCTCTCGACCCGGCCGGACCCTATCCGGCAAGCGCGACACCCCCTGCGGAGAGGTGGCTGAGTGGTCGAAAGCACCGCACTCGAAATGCGGCGTACGGGCAACCGTACCGTGGGTTCGAATCCCACCCTCTCCGCCAATTTCGCGTCTCGGCTCCCCGTCTTTCCGAGTCGCGGGCAATTCGTTCCAGCGCGGCGTGCTCCCGTCCCAATTCGGGACTAGAGCGGCGCATTTTTTGTCGGATTGCCAACACTTTCTGGCTCCTTGGATCGATTCCGATAAATGCGGCTATTAAACAAGTGTTAAGCATTTCAGCCGCGAAACGGCCATGTCCCGTTGGTCGCCGACGCACTAAACATCGCCCAAATCAGTCTATCTATTATTATCCAAAGGTAAGGTCGGTCTTATTCTTCTGCCTAATCCGCTGTCGTGGCCGACATAATTGTCTAGTCTAAGTCGGCGGTAATACTTACCATGTTAACTAATCTATACTTGTGTCACTAATATGAAATGATTCGGTTGGGACTCCGTCTCTTTATGACAAGCTTGCCAAACGTGACAGTCAGTGGTCTTTGTTTCGCGAGCGCGGGATTCCGACTCTCAATCGTTAACCTTTTCCGTTCAACGGAATTGGCTGCGGGGGGGCCAGTCTCGAAAGCGAAATTGATCGTGCGTGGGGTCACCCGCGCCGGATGAGGGCAGGGGTAATCAAATGCGGTACGAAGATACTTCGGGTTCGATCAGCAGCTCGTCGTCGCCCGAGGCGCGTGACGATGCCGATACGCTGGCCAACGGCAGCAACGGCCCGGCGACGGGCAATGTGATCACCGGCGCCGGAACGATCACCGGCAAGGCCGGGGCCGACAGTCCGCAAAGCGGCCATGTCGTCACCGTCCGCGGTGCGGGTGGGACCGATGCTTCCGACAACGGAACCAGCCTTCACGTCGATGGCCGCTTCGGCACCCTCGTCATGGATGAGCACGGCAATTATAAATATGTCGCGGACGGACACTCGCCCGCGAACTTCCGCGACCTCTTCCAATATACGCTCGCAGATTCGAAGGGCGGCCGTTCGGTCGCCGACCTGGTGATCAGCCGCGGCGGCGAGATCAAGGTCAGCGAAAATGCACAGAAGGTCATCCCGGGTCCCGACGGCGTTGTCACCCTGCCTGCCGGCGTCGACCTCAATGACGTTCACGTGGTCGGTCGCGACCTAGTCATCAACATGCCCGACGGGTCGCAGATCGTCATCGTCGACGGCGCGGTCTTCGTTCCCCAGCTCGTCCTTGGCGGAGTCGAGGTCCCCTCGACCAACCTTGCCGCGCTCCTGATTGACGCTGAGCCGCGGCCCGCCGCGGGAACTCCGCAGAGCGGCGGCGGCAATTTCGAAGTTCCGGTCGGTCCGCTCGATCCGGGCGTTCCCCTCGGCGACCTGATCCCGCCGACTGAGCTGGTTTTCACTCCGCCTTCATTCAAGGAAGTCTTCACCCTCCTCGACACGCAGCCGGAAGCGGGCGCGGTCAGCGTCCAGCTTGACGACGATGCCAAGGCCGGCGGCAATGCCGGGGGTGTCGGCGACGACCCGGACAGCGTCAACGCGACCGGCTTCCTGCCCGGTTCCGGCGGTGATGGTTCCCTTACCTGGGATCTGTCGAACACAGGCGCGCCCTCGGGCTTCAGCTACGTCGACGGGCCGAACGGCTCGATCCTGGTCCAGCAGGTCCAGGGAGGAAACACCGTCACGGTCCTGACGATCACGATCGATCCCACCGACGGATCCTACACGGTCGTCCAGAACGCGGCGATTTTGCACCCGGCTGGCGGCGATGAGAACAATGTCAGCTTCACCATCAACTACACGGTCACTGACCAGGATGGCGACAGCGCGCCCGGAACGCTGAACATCAACGTCGACGACGACACTCCGACGGTCACGGTCACAGCGGGTTCGGACGCCGAAGTCAGCCTGACGACGCACGACGCCCTCACCCCTGGTGCCGGCAGCGAAGCCGTCAGCACCACCGCCAACTTCAGCAACGTGTTCGGCGGAACGTCCAGCTCGGCTGGTGCCGACGGCGCTGGCGTTGGCGGCAGCAGCGGTTATGCGCTGACCACCACCGGCGGAGCCTCGGGCCTGTTCTCGCACGGTGTTGCGATCAACCTGTACAATGTCGGCGGAGTGATCGTCGGCTCGACGTCGGCGACCGCTCCGGCGACCGCCACCGATCCGTCAGTCGTGTTCAGCGTCTCGACCACTAACACCGGTATCGTCACGCTGACCCAATATCAGCAGATCGACCACACCGCCGACCCGCACCCCACCGGCGCTCCGTTCACCGACGACATCATGAGCCTGGCCGATGGCGCGATCACGCTGACGCGTAGCCTGACCGTGGTCGACAAGGACGGCGATTCGGTCACCGGTTCGGCCAGTGTGGGCATCGGCGCCAATCTCCACTTCGTGGATGACGGCCCCTCGATCGGCCTCGCCGAGCATGGTGAGCCGAACCTGATCGTCGATGAGACGGATCTGTCGACCAACGCCACTGCGAGCTTCGCCGCGAA
>JBKPKF010000098.1:0-5184 GCA_046730995.1 Pseudomonadota bacterium | reverse complement strand
GAACACACGGACGTCGCCGCGTTGAACAAGGCAATCTACCGCGCCCTAAAGCCGGGTGGCATTTTCCTTGTGATCGATCATGTCGCATCCAAAGGTACGGGGCACCGGGATACAGAAACGTTGCACCGGATCGATCCCGCTTCCATCCGGGAGGAGATCACTCAGGCCGGCTTCAAATTGGTGGCGGAGAGCGAGATTCTCCGCAACCCGGCCGACGATCACAGCTTGAGAGTTTTCAATCCCAAGATCCGCGGACACACGGACCAGGTCGTCCTCAAGTTCAGGAAACCGCTTGGCCGCGAGTGATTACAAGATACGGGGATACCGGGAGTGCTTCTTGACGAGCGGAATCCTCCGGCCCCACCTTTACGCGTATGCGTGAGGGCACAGCTTGAAACTCGTCGTTGTCGAATCGCCGGCCAAGGCGAAAACCATCGAGAAATATCTTGGAAGCGGGCACCGGGTGCTCGCTTCGTTCGGCCATGTGCGCGACTTGCCCCCCAAGGATGGCTCGGTCGATCCGGAGCAAGGCTTCGCGATGGAGTGGCAGGTCTCGCCCGATCGTTCGAAGCAAATGCGCGCGATCGCCGACGAAGCGAAGAATGCCGACGCCTTGATCCTCGCCACCGACCCGGATCGGGAGGGCGAGGCGATCAGCTGGCATGTCCAAGAGGTGCTTCGGCAAAAGAAAGCGCTTCCGGCGAAAGTCGAGCGCGTCACCTTCAACGCCATCACCAACTCGGCGGTGACCGAGGCGATGCGCAATCCGCGCGCCCTCGATGAGGATCTGATCGACGCCTACCGGGCGCGAAGGGCGCTCGACTATCTCGTCGGATTCACTCTGTCGCCGATCCTCTGGCGCAAGCTTCCCGGAGCGAAGTCGGCGGGCCGTGTGCAATCCGTCGCGTTGCGGCTGATCGTCGATCGCGAGCGCGAGATCGATGTCTTCAAGCCGCAGGAATATTGGTCGGTCAGCGCAACGTTTGAAAAAGACGGGCAGAGCTTCACCGCGCGGCTGGCTCAGCTCGACGGCAAGAAAATCGAGCGGCTGACGATCGGCAACCGCGGCGACGCCGACGCTTCCAAGGCCGTGGTCGAAGCGGGTCGGTTCACCGTTTCTTCGGTCGAGACCAAGCCCTTCGCCAAGAACCCGCCGCCGCCCTTCACTACGTCAACTCTCCAGCAGGAAGCCGCGCGCAAGCTCGGCTTCGCTGCGAGCCATACGATGCGCGTGGCGCAGGCGCTCTACGAACAGGGCCATATCACCTATATGCGGACCGACGGGATCGACATGGCGCCCGAGGCGATCAGCGCCGCCCGCCGGGCGATCGCGAGTCGATATGACGCCGGCTACGTCCCCGACCGCCCGCGCCAGTATCAGAGCAAGATCAAGAATGCGCAGGAAGCTCACGAGGCGATCCGGCCGACGGATTTCGATCGGGACCGCGCGGCCTCCGGCGACCATGCGCGCCTCTATGAGTTGGTCTACAATCGTGCACTCGCCAGCCAGATGGCTTCGGCGCGGCTCGAACGGACGACCGTTGAGCTGACCGATGGGGCAGGGCGGGCGGTACTTCGTGCCAGCGGCCAGGTCACCCTCTTCCCTGGCTTTCTCGCGCTCTACGACGAGGGGCGCGACGATCCGCAGGACGAAGAGAGCGCGCGCATGCCTGCCCTCAGCCAAGGCGACACGCCGGCGAAGACGGGGGTCGAAGCGACCCAGTCCTTCACCCAACCGCCGCCGCGCTATTCCGAGGCGAGCCTGGTCAAACGGCTCGAGGAGCTCGGGATCGGCCGGCCGTCGACCTATGCGTCGATCCTTCAGACCTTGAAGGACAGGGAATATGTGCGGGTCGAGAAGGCGCGGTTTGTCCCGGAGGAAAGCGGGCGCCTGGTGACCGCCTTCCTCGAGCGCTTCTTCGAACGATATGTCAGCTACGATTATACCGCCGAGCTGGAGGAAGAGCTCGACGAGGTCTCCGGCGGCCGGCTCGACTGGCAGAAATTGCTCGACGACTTCTGGCGCGACTTCAAGCCGAAGGCCGGCGAAGTCATGGACCAGAAGCCGTCCGAGATCACGGAAGCAATCGACGAGTTCCTCGCGCCCTGGCTCTATCCGCCGCGAGACGATGGCAGCGATCCGCGAATCTGTCCGCAGTGCGGCAACGGCCGGTTGTCGTTGCGCGGTGGCAAGTTCGGAGCGTTCGTCGCCTGCTCCAACTATCCGGACTGCCGGTACACCCAGAAGTTCGGTCAGGGCGGCGATCAGGCCCAAGGCGAAGGCCCGACCAATCTTGGCGACGGAATTGCGCTCAAGACGGGGCGTTTCGGGCCCTATGTCGAACGCGGTGAGAAGCGCGCCTCGATCCCGAAGGACGTACCGGCGGAAGACCTGACGGCGGAAATCGCGGAGCGGCTGCTGTCGCTTCCCCGCGAGATCGGACCGCATCCCGAGACCGGCAAGCCGATCACCGCCTCGATCGGGCGCTACGGCCCTTACCTCGCGCACGACGGCAAATATGCGAAGCTTAGCTCGACCGTCGAGGTATTTGAGACGGGCATGAACGCCGCCGTCTCAAAGCTGGCCGACGCAGCATCCGGCCACGGACGGGAGCGCGCCGCATCTCGCGAGCCGATCGCAATTCTCGGAAAGCATCCGGCGAGCGACAAGGAGGTCAAGGTGATGGCGGGCCGCTACGGGCCATACGTCAGCGACGGGACGACCCATGCGACCTTGCCCAAGAACGCCGATCCGAAGACGGTCACCTTTGAAGAGGCTGTCGAGTGGATCGACGCCAAGGCAGCGAAGGGACCGTCGCCAAAACGCGGTCGCAAGCGGCGCTAGGCGAAGCTGCCGCAGGCTTTGCATGCCGGATCCGGCGGAATGCGGATCGTCCGCCACTCGAGCTTCTCTGCCTCGAACAGATGGATCTTACCGGCGGGGTCGCCGCCAATCCCGACAATGGCATTGATCGCCAACAGCGCGGCGAAGCTTCCAGCGGTCCCCGTCAGCGCGCCCAGCACGCCCAGCTCCGCGCAATTGTCGCAATCCTCGGCGTCAAAGGCATCGCCGACGAAGCAGCGGTAACAGGGCTTGGAGCGGAACAGCCCGACCTGCCCCTGGAATTGAACGGCCGCGGCGGAGACGAGCGGGACGCCGAGTACAACGCAAGCGTCGCTGACCGCCAGCCGCGTCGCGAAATTATCGCTTCCGTCGAGAACGAGGTCGTGGCCGGAAAGCAATGATCGCGCGTTGGAATTGTCGATCCGTTCCCGCACCGCTCGAGCCTTGACGAAATGATTGAGCCGCCCGGCGAAGGCAGCTGCCAGCTCGGCCTTGGGCTTTCCGGCATCGGCTTCGGCGAAGAGCGGCTGGCGGTTCAGGTTTGCAAGCTCGACGACATCGTCGTCGATGATCGTCAGTTGGCCGATGCCTGCGCCGGTCAGTGCCGGAATGACGGCGCTCCCGATTCCGCCGGCGCCGATGACCGCGACTTTCGCTGCTTTGAGCTTGTTCTGACCGACACCGGCGACCTGCGGCAGGACAATATGCCGTGCGTAACGGTCGAGCTCTTCGTCAGAGAGAGCCATGGCCGCCGGTCGAGCCGAACCCGCCGCCGCCGCGCTCGGTTTCGCATAGCTCCTCAACCTCATCGAATTCGGCCTGGGTTACTGCCGCAGGTACGAGCTGGGCGATGCGCTCGCCGCGCCGGATCGGAAACGCTTGGTCGCCGTGGTTGATGACGATGACCTTGAGTTCGCCACGATAATCGCTGTCGATGGTTCCAGGCGTGTTCGGCACTGATATCCCATGTTTCAGCGCAAGACCCGAGCGCGGGCGAACCTGAATTTCAAAACCATCGGGGATTGCAACTTTAAAGCCGGTCGCAACGGCGTGCCTTTGTCCGGGCATCAGATCGAGATCTTCCGCGGCGACCACGTCCATGCCCGCCGCGCCGGACGTCGCGTAGCTCGGCAGAGGCAAACCCTCACCATGAGGAAGGCGGGTCAGGCGGATTCGGATGGTCATTCGAGCTCCTGTGAAATGCAGGCGATCAGATGGCGAGCAATGTCTTCCTTCGCGGCTTCAAGCCAGTCTTCAACTCCCTCACTGGTGATGAGGTGCACGCGATTGCGGTGCCCGCCCATCACGTCGCCGGAAACATCGTTGGCAACGATCCAATCGGCACGCTTGGCGATTTGCTTGGCGATCGCGTTCTCGACCACGCGTTCGGTCTCGGCGGCGAAACCGACGAGCAGCTGTGGCCGCTGCTTACTTGCTCCCAGCTCGGCGAGGATGTCGCGCGTCGGAACAAACTTCAGCTTGGGCGGACCTCCGCCCTTCTTGAGCTTGGCCGGTGAGGCTTCGACCCGCCAGTCGGCAACGGCCGCGACCAGGATCGCCGCATCAGCCGGGAGTGACGTCATGACGGCATCGGCCATTTGCTCGGCGGTTTCGACATCCACGCGATCGACCCCGCCCGGGGTTTCAAGTGCGACCGGGCCAGCAACCAAAGTGACGCGCGCGCCGGCTTCCGCCGATGCCGCGGCGATCGCGAAGCCCTGCCGGCCGGACGAGCGATTGGCGATCACCCGGACCGGGTCGATCGGTTCCCACGTGGGTCCGGCGGTTACGAGGATATGCTTGCCTGCGAGGCTCACTTGCCGGTCAGCAGCCCGTTCGAATTCAGCCAGTCCATGATGTCCTGCGGCTCGGGCAGGCGGCCTGGGCCATATTCGCCGCATGCCATCTCGCCCTCTGCGGGTTCGATAATCTTTACACCGTCGGCCTTGAGTTGCTGGACATTGCGTTCGGTGGCCGCGTGGAGCCACATGCGCACGTTCATCGCCGGAGCGACGACGACCGGCTTGTCCGTGGCGAGCAGAAGGGTGGTCGCAAGGTCGTCGGCGATTCCTGCCGCCATTTTCGCGAGCAGGTCGGCGGTCGCCGGACAAACCAGCACGAAATCGGCCGCGCGGCTGAGCTGGATATGGCCGATCTCGACTTCGTCCTTGAGCTCCCACAGCGAGCTGTGCACCTCAGCCTCGGCAAGCGCGCCGAGGCTCATCGCGGTGACGAAATGCTCGCCGCCTTTTGTCAGGACGGGGGTCACCTCGTGCCCTGCCTTTCTGAACAGGCGCGCGAGCTCCAGCGACTTGTACGCCGCGATGCCGCCGCCAACG
>JBKPKF010000097.1:0-2459 GCA_046730995.1 Pseudomonadota bacterium | reverse complement strand
TCGTCCATTGAGAGTTCCCACAGATCGTTGAATTCGAGAAGCCCTCGCCGGAACACTTGCGTGAATCCGGGGGAGAAGCTCCACGGAGGAGTGCTGAGCGGCGCCCATCGCTTCGTCGGCATGGAGCGCGGATAGAGCGCTGCGATAGGACGGCCGTCGGCAGCCACGACCCTTGCATTATGAAACAGGAGCAGCACGCTGGGGTCTTGAAAGCAGTCGGCGGCTGAGCGCAATTTGTGGCTTGGCCAGCGGTCGTCCTGGTCGCAAAAGGCGATCAGATCGGAGCTGCACTTAGCCGCACAGCGGACGAAATTCTCTCGGAAGCCGAGGCGCACGGGATTGCGATGGACGCGCACTGGGAAAGGTGCCGAGGCCGCGAATTTGTCGACGATTGAGACGGTGTCGTCCGAGGACGCGTCATCACAGACAACCACTTCGGAAGGCGGGAAGCTCTGGGCGGAAAGATCGGCGAGCTGATTAGGAAGATACCTCGCACCGTTGTAGGTAGCCAGCGCGACGGATACAGACAAATCCCGCACTTCGAGGGTTCTCGCCGGGGTGATCCTTAAAATGTGCTGGTCGGCCGCTGCCAAGTCAATCTGCAACGAATAATTTTGTCCAGTGCGCTTAGCTGTTACCGACCGAGCCTTTCCTCTGGACGGCTCTACCAATGAGTCGCAATCTCTATGTCAGGAAGGAGCCACTATGCTTTCGGTGGTTCGGATGTTGATTGGCGCAATCCCGGTTCAATTCGGCATTGGGGGTCGGGCAGAAGCTTCCATTCTCCGCAATCTTGATCCTTTGTTCTCTCATTTGCAGCGCGCTCGCGTCAGGACGTCACTTGGATTCGTCGATGTGGACATGCGCCATGAGGGTCAACGGTTGCTGGCTTACGCCTTTCATAATTTAAGACGTCACTATGCGCGCAGCGGCCTTGGCAAATATATTCGCGGGCAGGCCCGTGGCCGCACATTCGTCGACGTCGGAGCCAACCTCGGCTTCTATTCGCTTTTGGCCCGCGAAGCCGGCCTTAAGGTCCTTGCGTTCGAGCCGGAGCCCTCGTTCGCGCAATTCCTGCAGCGCAATGAGAGCGTCTTTGGGAAAGCCTTCGCGGTTGCGCTTGCTGACAAGGATGGCCGGCTCCCTCTTTATATCCTGCCCGGGAACTCTGGAGCATCTTCGCTGGTGCCGCAGCCGGACTGCGAGCTCTTGGACTCCACGGTCGCCGTAAGCACTTTCTCGGAGTTCGCGCTTGATGGCCGCCTCGGCGACCCTTCGCAGATCGATTTAGTCAAGATCGACGTTGAAGGCGCTGAGGAGGCGACGGTTCGGGGCATGAAGCCTTTCCTCGCTGCCGGACACAGACCGGATATCTGGTGCGAAGTTCGCGGAAACCGCGCGCGACGCGGGCGTAGCAGCGCAACAGCTGTCCGAGATATGCTTGAGCCTTTCGGCTACACCCTGTTCGATGCGCCTGAACTCGGCGAGCCGGGCCCATGTCCAACCGACGAAGTCCTCTTGTCGAGGAATGTGTTCGACGTCCTTTTCCGACCGCGCCTGGGAAGAAATCGTTGAGCGCAGTTGATCAAGCCGATCGCGGTCTTGGAGCGCAACCACACCGCTACCTCGTTTCGGCAATTATGCCGGCCTTCAACTCGGCTGCCTTCATTAGCCGAGCGGTCGACAGCATTATCTCGCAGGAGGGGTCGCATCGTATCGAACTGATCATCGTCGATGATTGCTCCGTCGATGGAACCTCGGATCTCATTCGCAGCCGGTACGGCGCGGACGGACGAATAAGGCTCCTTTCCACGGACCGGAACCGCGGACCCGGGGCCGCGCGCAATCTCGCGATTTCGGCCGCAGCTGGCGAATGGATCGCCCTCATCGACGCCGATGATTGCTGGACATCGGATCGCTTGGCTCGGCTCCTGCCATTGTGTGGCGACGACGTTGACCTGGTGTTCGACAATTTGATCGCATTCGACCATGCGATCTCACGCGCGGTCGGTCCGATCTTTCCGGTGATGCCTGCGACCATCACGGTGCCATTAATGGCGGCGGAATGCGCCCCTGGCACCACTTTCAACTACGGGTATCTACAGCCGCTCATCCGAAAATCTTTTCTCGAAGCGACCGGAGTTCGCTATCCGGAGATGCGGATCAGCGAAGATCTTCTTTTTTACCTGGAACTGCTCATCCATCATCCGAAGACGAAGGTGACTGACGGGGCGGGATACATCTACACAACACCGATCGGTCCCCTATCGCGCCGTCGGTCGAATACTTCGAAGAGCGTTCCCGACAACCTGCAGGTTGCGAACATGCTGGACGATTTGGTGCTCCGATATTCGCATTCGCTCGCTTCCGCCGACGCCGAAGCAATCCGCCGCAGGTCCGACGCGTTGCGCGAATCCGAACCGTTGATCCGGCTCTACGAGAGCTGGTCTCGTCATGAC
>JBKPKF010000096.1:0-1995 GCA_046730995.1 Pseudomonadota bacterium | reverse complement strand
CCTCTTCCTCTTCCTTGATCGACGGGCCGGCGACCTTCTCGCTGATCTCGCCTTCGCCGCCGCCTTCGCCGCCCTCTTCGGTCTCAGTCAATTGCTCGGCGGTCGGACCTTTTGACAGCATCGCTTCGAGGTCGAGGATTTCGCGCAGCTGCATCCGGCCTTCGTTGAGCGCGTTCGACCAGGCGATGATCGCGTTGAAGGTGATCGGGGATTCGCACAGGCCCCAGATCATCGTGTCGCGGCCGGCCTCGATGCGCTTGGCGATGGCGATCTCGCCCTCGCGGGACAGCAGTTCCACCGCGCCCATTTCGCGCAGGTACATGCGGACCGGGTCGTCGGTGCGGTCGACGGCTTCCTTCTTGGTCGCCGCGGCGGGCCGGGGGCCGCCGTCGTCGAGCGGGTCGACCTCGTCCTCGAGGACGCTTTCGGGCTGCTCCTCCTCGGATTCCTCGTCGTCGCTGCGTTCTTCGGATTCGACGACCTGCACGCCGCGCTCCGAAAGCTGCGACATGATGTCCTCGATCATCTCGTTCTGGTCGGAGGGGATGGCCGCGTTGATCTCGTCGATGGTGATGATCCCGCGCTTTTGGGCGCGCTGCATCATCTTCTTGATCGACGCGTCATTGAGGTCGAGCAGCGGGGCGTCGCCCTCTTCCGCAGTGTCGAGTTCCTGTGTGTCGTTTTTCGCCATAAGCCTTTGTTCTCTTTGGCCGTCGCTTAATCGGTGCCGGCGAGGGACGCCAGCCTCTGTCTCAATCCTTGCTGCGCCGTGATGAGGCGCTGTTGTTCTTCCAATGCCTCATCGGACATTTCCTGCTTGAAACGCTCGGTGGCCTCAAGAAGTGCACGTTCGACCTCTCCACTCGCCATCAGCGTCTCGACCGCAGCTGCAAGATCGGCGTGCGCGCGGTCGGGATCCGTGTCCGGACGAGTGAAAGAGAAGCTCACAGCGCCCCGAGAGGGTGTTCCACTCGCCACGCCTAGCATCGTGAATATGGGAACAAGTTGCTTTCTATCAAGCGCCGCACCCGAGACGGTGCGATCAACAAGGTCATCTCGCACCTTGACGATCTTCGGATCGGTTATGGGGAGCGCCGCCAATTGCTCGACATGCTCGGGCAGAGTTTCCGGAAAGTTGATGAAGCCGACGAGGAGCGAACGAGCGAACTGCGGGTCGATTCCGGCACCGCCGATCCCGCGGGCCGTGGCTCCGACGGGCGGGGCCGGCGGGGCCCAGCGCCCGCCTTTCACGAAGGGCCGGCGTTGGAAGTCGCGGCGCGGGGCGACATCCTCCTCGAACTTCCGTAGCCACTGGTCGCGGTAGAGCCGGCGAAGCTCGGGATCGCCGATGATGTTGGCATGCTCCAGCAGGCGCTGGCGAAGGCCGGCGCGGGCTTCGGGGGTGGTGAGGGGCTGCGCGTCACGCTCGTGCCGCCACAGCCGAGCGTCGAGCGGCTCGGGCTCTGCGAGCAGCGCCTCGACCGCCGTCCTGCCGCCTGAGGTGACGACATCGTCGGGGTCCTGGCCGGACGGCAGCTCGACGAAGCGCAAGGTTCTGTCCGGGGCGATGAGGGGAAGGGCGCGCAGTGCGGCCCGGACTGCGGCCTTCCTGCCGGCATTGTCGCCATCGAAGCAAAGGATGGGCGAGGGGTCGAGCCGCCACAGCCGCTCGATCTGGCCTTCGGTGAGCGCGGTGCCGTTGGGCGCGACGGCCTCCGCGATGCCAGCGCGGTCGAGCGCGATCACGTCCATATAGCCTTCGACCACGATCAGCCGCCTCGCGGTTCGGCTCGCCGGTCCGGCGCGGTCGAGATTGTAGAGCGTCCGGCCCTTGTCGAAGAGGATCGTATCGGGCGAGTTGAGGTACTTCGGCTCCCCGTCGCCGAGGATGCGGCCGCCGAACGCGATCACCCGCCCCCGAGCGTCGCGAATCGGGAACATCAGCCGCCCGCGGAAGCGGTCGTATGTTTCCTTTCCGGCCTCCTCGGGCTGGAT
>JBKPKF010000095.1:0-13808 GCA_046730995.1 Pseudomonadota bacterium | reverse complement strand
TTCGGAAGCAGCGAGCAATTCCATGCACTGCTCGACCCGCTGGCCGACAAGCTCGGGGCGGCTGTCGGAGCGAGCCGGGCGGCGGTCGATGCCGGCTACGCGCCCAACGATTACCAGGTTGGGCAAACGGGCAAGATCGTCGCTCCCGATGTCTATATCGCGATCGGCATTTCGGGCGCGATCCAGCACCTTGCGGGAATGAAGGATTCGAAGACTATCGTCGCGATCAATAAGGATGAGGAAGCGCCGATCTTCCAAATCGCGGACATCGGCCTCGTCGGCGACCTGTTCAAGATCGTTCCGGAGCTCACTGGGAAGCTCTGAGAAAAATGGCCCGCCGCAGGGAGAGCGAGCGGCGGGCCAAGGTGCTCCGGCTTAGTGGCTCACTTGCGAATGCCTTTGGCCGGAGGCGAATGCTCCGCTCGAGTTGTTCGCGGACCGCGACGAACTCTGGTTCTGGGCCTGGCTGCGCTGCGCCGACCGCGGCGTATTTCCTTGCGCCGACGAGCTGCCCTGCTGTCCGTTGGAGTTGCCGAGCATCGCCATCACTGCGCTCGCCTGGGGGCCGGCGAGCGGCTTGCCGTCCGGACCGCATGGGATGCCGTTGATGATCTGGATCCCATTGGGAAGGCCCGTTCCGCCGTTGCCGAGTGACAGACCCAGCAAGCCCGATCCGTTCGCGGACGCCGACCCGTTCGCTCTTGCATGCCGCTTGCTGACGCTCGCGTTTGCGGAACCATTGCCGGATGCCGAACCCTGCAACAGCGCCGAATTCGCGCCTTTGGTCAGCGAAGCGGCGGCGTTGGTCGCGGTACCGAGGCCCGCCGCGCCATTGAGGCCATGACCGTTGCCTCCGTGGGTGATCGCCAGGGCGCCGTTCGTGGCGTTGCCGACGGTTCCCGCGAGAGCGAGGCCGTTGCCGGTTCCGCTGCGGGCGCGCGTAACCGAGGCGGCCGCGTTGGTGACGCTATTGGCCGCACCCGCGACATTGAGCCCATGGCCCTGGCCGTTCCCGCTGCCGCGGGTCACCGAAGCGACGGCGTTCGTCGCATTGGTCGCCGTGCCGGCGAGGCTGAGGCCATTGGCTCCCTGGCCAGTAACCGATCCGGTCACATTGGTTGCAGTGGTAACGACGCCCGCGAGACCGACATTGCGGAGGCCATGGCCGTGATGGCCGTTGCCTCCGCCATTGCCGTTGGTCGGCGCGAGCCCGACGACGCTGTTGACGAGCGACGTGGCGCTACCGGTGTTGGGCATGCCGCCGGCGCCGCCGATTGGTGCGCCGCCAACGATGTTGCCGACCGTATTGCACAGGCAGCCGCTCAGCGACCCAACTGCGTTTCCAAGCCCGCCGGGGCTGGCGCCGCCGGCCAAGCCGTTGACCGTCCCGCCGACTCCACCGAGCAAGCCGCCGGCAGATGCTGGACTCGTCGACAAGGCAAGCGCCGTACCGGCAATGAGAATGTACGTACGCATCTCGTTCCTCCTTTTTGACCGCGGAGGATGGGACATGAGTAACCCATCCCCCCTGCCAAATGAGAACGACAGGGGGATGCCTCTTCATCCCTGCGATTATTCTGATGGCCTTTATTTGCGGCGAATGACTCGGGGGTCGACGCGGCAGGTGGCGCAAACGATTCCGTGGCCGACCTTACCCTGTCCGGGCTGGGCTTCCTGCGCCAGGCGCTGATATGAACCGGTGAGTGCGAGGCGTGCTGCTGCTAGGGGCGCGGCGAAGCTGGTTCCGCGGACGGTCGTGTAGCCATTGCCGGGAAACGCCGCGATCATGTCGGCTCCCGGCGCCGCAAAATCGAGGTGGGCGGCTTTACCGGCCTCGTGAAGCGCTCTGCCTTGCGCGTCGACTCCGGTGACCGACACCACTCCAGGATAAGAAGCGGGATATTGCGGCGGAGCGGCCGGACCGTCGTTTCCTACTGCCGCGACGATTTGGATTCCGCGGCCGCGCAAGGTGGCAATGGCGCGGGCCAACGCCACATTGTTTGGCCCGACCAGGCTGATGTTGATGACCGATGGGTTCTTCGATGCCGCCCAGCTCAGTGCGTGAAGGATGCTGGTCGCCGACCCGGCGGCCGGGTTCCCGCCATAAACGTCGCCGACGAACAATTGCGCACCGCGCGCTGCGCCGCGAAACGGTCCTTGCTCCCCGACCAATAGCGAGCCGACGGCCGTTCCATGCCCGGTCGGCTGGGGACTCCCGGCAAACCCGCGCTGCTCGATGCTGGCGTGGGCAAGCGCGGGGTGCGAGGCGATGCCGCCATCGATCATCGCGATTCGGGTGCGGCCGGTGACTGCCGGTGAAACGGCAAGCGCGGCTCCCGCGACGGGCAGCAAAGCCCCGCCAGAAGGCTCATAAATATGGTTGTAGTCGACCTGCATCGCCGGCGCTGCCTCGCGAAGCGTCTTTAGGGCCTTTCGGACATTCACGCCTTTGGGGATGGCCAAAGTGACGAGTCGAATGCCCAGCTGAGGTTCCTGCTCATCGCCGACAATCTGGAAGCCCGACCGCGCTGCGATCGCAAGCGAGCCGGCGTCGGGATTGGTGGCGATCAGCTCGCGCTTGCGCACCGGCTGGCCGCTCTCATCGCGGTCGAGCACCGCGCGATTGGCTTCGATCAGCGCTCGAAGCCGCGCCTCGCGATAGTTTTCGATCTCCATCGGAGTGGCGGTGCTCAGGCCCGGTGGAACGCTCACCGAATCCAGCGAAGGGGGAATCCCTTTGATGCCCAGTCCGTTGAAGCCGTTGGAGAATGGGCCGGTTACGCTTCCGAGGGGGCCGGATCCCGGCGAGCCGAGAACTCCGCCGACTGTATTGCCGACCTGGCCCATCGTATTGCCCGCGGTGCCCGTGACTCCGCCGACGGCCCCGCCCACCGGACCGCCGCCGCCAAGGAGCTGTGCCGAGACGGGACTCGCGAGGAGCAAGGCCGCAAGGGCCGGGACTATCATCTGAGAAAAGCGCATCATGGCTCTATCTCACAATTGCGTTGCCTATGGATGAAACGCATGGTTCGCCACGTTTCATCCCATATGAGGATAAATGGCGCCTTACTCTCCGTTCGACAACGAACTGGTCGCGTTGCTTCCGCGCCTGCGGAGATTCGCACATGCGCTGTCGCGGAATCCGCCCGACGCGGACGACCTGACCCAGGCGACAATCGAACGCGCGCTTCGCTCGAGGGAGCAGTGGCAGCCGGGCACTCGGCTCGACAGCTGGGCCTATCGGATCATGCGCAATTTGTGGATCGATACGGTTCGAGGGCGCTCGCGCAAGGAAAGGGTCGAAGCGCCGGCGGAGGAGGCGGAGCGACTTGGCGAGGATCCGACCGCCGGAATGGATGCGTCGGTCGACCTTTCGCGGATGATGGCCGCAATGGAGCGCTTGCCGGACGAGCAGCGCGAAGTGGTCGCACTCATCCTTATCGAAGGCTTCGGCTATCGCGAAACGGCCGAAATGCTTGGGCTTCCCATCGGCACGGTTTCGAGCCGGCTGGTCCGCGGGCGCACGGCGCTACTGGAAATGGTGGGGGCCTGAAATGATCAGCGACGATATTTTTTTCGCGTGGCTCGACGGTGAGCTCGGAGATAAAGCGGCCGCCCGAGTCGCGGCCCAGGTTAAGTCGGACCCTGACCTTGCCGCACGCGCCGAGCAGCACCGCGCAATGCATCGGCGACTGAAGGCCAGCTTCGATCCCGTTGCCGAAGCTGCAGTCCCGGATCGGTTGCTGGCTGCTTTGCGCCAAAGCGAGCCGGAAGTGGTCGACCTTGGGGCGGCTAGACGCGCGCGCGAGGCGCGAAGCTGGAAGCCGCTGCCGCAGTGGGCTGCGATCGCCGCGACGCTCGCCGTCGGAATTCTTGTCGGAACAATGGTCCCGCAGGGCAGCGAAGCGCCAGTCGCGGTCGAGGGCGGAAAAATCTACGCCGCGGCTGCGCTCGACAGCGCTCTCACCGCCCAGCTGGCCAGCGCGCCAGCAGGCGACGTCCGGATCGGAATGACGTTTCGCGACCAGTCGGGCGCGATCTGCCGCAGCTTTAGCGAATCCGCGGCAAGCGGCCTTGCGTGTCGCAGCGGCGCTCGCTGGCAGGTGCGGGGAATGTTCGCGGCTCCGGAAGGGCAGTCAGGACCTTATCGAATGGCGGCGGGCATGGACCCGAACCTTGCGGCTCTGATCGACTCAACAATCTCAGGCGAGCCGTTCGACGCCGCAGCCGAAAAGGCGGCAAAGGCCAAAGGCTGGCGCTGACCTCGCTCCGCTCGGATTGCCGGCTTCGCTGATCCCCCGGATCAGCTCCAGGCGGCGATGGTGCCCAGGGGCGGAATCGAACCACCGACACCGTGATTTTCAGTCACGTGCTCTACCAACTGAGCTACCTGGGCTCTTGGGGACGGGCAGGCTGCCCGCTCAAGCGTCGCGCTCCCTAACTGTCGCCCTCGCTGCTGTCCACCCTTTCAGGATCGGCCGGCGGGCCGGCGATGCGATAGCCTTCGCCGAGCCACTTCAGGAGGTCGCGATCCTTGCATCCGCGGCTGCAGAAGGGAGCGTTTTCCTCGACCTCGGGCTTGCCGCACAGGGGGCAGCGCTTCGCTTCAGCCTTTTTCGCCATAGCCGCCGGACATGGGAAGAGTGGCCTCGCCTCGCAACCCGACCGGACCGCCGACTTGCCGCGCCAAGGCGTCGAGCCAGTCAGGTCGTGCCTCCAGCACGGCAATCACAGCCGGATGGGCGACAATCCTTTTCGGTCCGGGTGGTTCGAACGCGATCCGGCGCAGCAAAGCCCGTGCCTCGAACGGGGCGCGGTCCTGCGCCAACTCGACCAGCGATGCCTGTCGGCGGGGCCGGATGACCTGCACGAAGCCAAAGCCGTTGACGGCGGTCCGCTCGAACGGCTGGGGGAGCGCAGCGTCGATCGCCGCCGCAGCGTTCTGCCGAGCCGGCTTGGACCCAGCTGTAGGAAGGTCGACCCCGATGGAGCCTCCGATATCGAGGCGCCGGATCGCCTTCGCGGCCTCCCTCGCGCCGGTCACGGCCAGCTCGTCGGGCGCGAGATGACCGTCCACATCGATCAAGGTCATCGCCGGGGTCGGCGAGATCCGGAGCTCGCCACCTGCGAAGCGAACGACGCCGTTTCTCGCTTCCTCTATCAGATCATTCCAACCAGCCGCTCCAAGCCGATCCCCTGCCGGGGCGACGCTGGATTCACTTGATCGGTCGCCTCTCGAAAGCGGCTCCGCGGCGCGTCCCAATGGCCGCTTCCACGGCTCGGTCCCCGGGATTTTGGAGCGCGTGACCTCGAGGTCGAACCTTGTTCCTTCGCTGATTCCGCGCGGCGTTTCCCGGAGCAGATATTCCTGCCCCTCAGCGACGGCGATGGCGTTGCGGCCATTGCGCCCGACATCGATCAATTTCGCTTCGATGATCATTCCGGCGCCGACGATGCCGTCGAGAGAAATTCGAGCTTCGAGAATTTCATCATTCTCGATCAGGGCTTCGCGGTTTTCGCCGATCCCTTTTTCGCAGAGGCACTCAGGCAATGGGATAACCCGCCGACTTCAACAGCACTCGAGTCTCGGCGAGCGGAAGTCCGACCACGTTCGAATAGCTGCCGGCGATGTGGCGGACATAGACTTCGCCATAGCCCTGAAGGGCGTAGCCGCCGGCCTTCCCACGCCATTCGCCATGGCTCGCATAATGATCGATTTCCTCGTCGCTCAGCCGCTTCATCGCAATCATCGTCTCGACCAGCCGCTCGCGAATTCCATGAACCGGAACCGCCAGCGCGACCCCCGTCAGCACCCGATGCCGTCGACCCGACAGTAAGCGCATGCACGCGCGCAACGTCGCTTCGTCTTCGGCCTTGGGCAGTATTCTCCGGCCAACGGCGACGACCGTATCCGCAGCGAGCACAAGCGCGTCCGGTTCCTGCCGTGCGACTGCTTCAGCCTTCTCGCGCGCAAGGCGTAGCGCATGCTCCCTCGGCAATTCGCCTCCTGGCACGCTTTCGTCGACGTCAGCAGGAATGACGGCGTCCGGAGTCACTCCGATGCGGGCGAGCAGGTCGAGGCGGCGCGGGCTCGCCGAGGCGAGGATCAACCGCATCGGCGACCTTAACCCGTGTAGCCGGGCGGACCTCCGCGGCCGGGCATGAAGCGATAGGTGATGCGGCCCTTGGTGAGGTCGTAGGGCGTCAGCTCGACCAGCACTTCATCGCCGGTCAGAACGCGGATCCGGTTCTTGCGCATCTTACCGGCGGTATGGCCGAGGATCTCATGGCCGTTCTCGAGGCGGACGCGGAACATCGCGTTGGGCAGCAGCTCCACAACCTGCCCACGCATCTCGAGCAATTCTTCCTTGGCCAAGCAAATCCTCTTTCGTTCTGGCGAAAAGTCGCGGAGGCTTAGCGGCGCAAGGCCGAAAAGGGAAGGCGGGGCGTCTAGACGGTAAGGATCGTGGATCCGCTGGTCTTGCGGGCCTCGAGCGCGCGATGCGCATCGGCCGCATCCTCAAGCGCGAAGCGCTGCTTGATTTCGACCTTCACTTTGCCGCTTTCGACCACCTCGAACAATTCGCCCGCGGCGGTCTCGAGCTCGGCGCGCTCGGCAATGTAATTGAAGAGCGTCGGGCGGGTCAGGAACAGCGAGCCTTTCTGCGCGAGGATGGCGGGAGGAAAGGGGTCGACCGGACCCGACGCATTGCCGAAGCTCACCATCAAGCCGCGGGACTTCAGGCAGTCGAGCGATTTCATGAATGTGTCCTTCCCGACGGAATCGTAGACGACCGGAAGCTTCTTGCCCTCGGTGATCCGTTCTACCTCTGCGGCGAAGTCCTGGCGGGTGTAGACGATCGGGTGATCGCAGCCGTGGGCTCGTGCAAGCTCCGCCTTCTCGTCCGAACCGACGGTGCCGATCACGGTCGCCCCGAGCGCCTTGGCCCATTGGCAGACGATAAGTCCAACTCCACCGGCCGCCGCGTGAATCAGGATCGTTTCGCCGGGCTCGACCCGGTGCACCGACCGCAGCAGCATGTGGGCGGTCATGCCCTGGAGCATCATCGCTGCGGCCTGCTCACCGCTGATCGATTCCGGGAGCTTCACGAGTCGGTCAGCATCGATCGCCCGCACCTCGGCGTAGCCGCCAATCGGGCCGGCGTAAGCGACCCGGTCTCCTACCCGCAGGCCGCTGACGCCGGGCCCGACGGATTCGATGACCCCCGCGCCCTCGACGCCCGGAATAAACGGCAGCTGCTGCGGATAGAGCCCGATGCGGTGGTAGACGTCGATATAGTTGAGCCCCGCGGCCTCCTGGCGGATCCGGACCTGGCCAGGGCCGGGTTCGCCGACCGCAACCTCTTCCCAGCGGAGGACCTCAGGCCCTCCGGTCTCGTGAATTCGAATGGCGTGGGGCATGGCGCCTTCGCTAGTCGGGGACAGTCCCTTCGTCGAGGGACTGCCCCCGAATTCGTCAGCCGGCGGCGTGACCCGCGAGCGCCGCAAGCAGGAGCAGCGCGACGATGTTCGTGATCTTGATCATCGGGTTCACGGCCGGGCCGGCGGTGTCCTTATAGGGATCTCCCACCGTGTCGCCGGTCACCGCGGCCTTGTGGGCTTCCGAGCCTTTGCCGCCGTAATTGCCGTCCTCGATATACTTCTTGGCATTGTCCCATGCGCCGCCGCCGGAAGTCATCGAGATGGCGACGAACAGGCCCGAGACGATCACGCCGAGGAGCAAGGCGCCGAGGGCCGCGAAGCCCGAAGCCTGACCGGCCACCAGGGTAATCAGGTAATAGACGGCGATCGGCGCCAGCACCGGCAGGAGCGACGGGACGATCATCTCGCGGATCGCGGCCTTGGTCACGAGGTCGACGGTGCGGCCATAATTCGGCCGGACCGAGCCTTCCATGATCCCGGGGTTGTCCCGGAACTGCGCGCGGACGTCCTCGACGACCGAGCCAGCGGCGCGGCCGACGGCGGTCATGCCGAAAGCGCCGAAGCTGTAGGGCAGCAACGCACCAATCAGCAGGCCGACGATCACGTACGGATTGGACAGCGAGAAATCGACGGCGACGTTCGGGAAGAACTGTCGAAGGTCGGTCGTGTAGGCGCCGAACAGCACCAATGCAGCGAGTGCCGCAGAGCCGATCGCATAGCCCTTGGTTACCGCCTTGGTGGTGTTGCCGACCGCGTCGAGGGCGTCGGTGCGGGTGCGCACGTCCTCCTCGAGCCCGGCCATTTCGGCGATGCCGCCGGCATTGTCCGTGACTGGGCCGTAGGCGTCGAGCGCGACCACCATGCCGGCCATGGCCAGCATCGAGGTGGCGCCGAAGGCGACGCCGATCACGCCCGCGAGCTGGTAGGCGGCGATGACGGCGATCACGATCGCGACCGTCGGCAGCGCCGTCGATTCGAGGCTGATGGCCAGGCCTTGGATGACGTTGGTGCCGTGGCCCGTCTGCGACGCTTTCGCGATGCTCTGGACCGGGCGGTAGTTCGTCCCGGTGTAATATTCGGTGATCCACACCAGCAGGCCAGTGAGTCCGAGACCGATCAGCATGCAGTAGAAGAGCTTCATGCCGGTCAGCGGGATCTGGGCATCGCCGACGCCCGGGATGGTCGCGACGACGGCATTCATGTCGCCGAGTACGTATTGGGTGACGGGGTAGGCGAGGATCGCGCCGAGCACGGCGGAGGTCCAGAAGCCCTTGTATAGAGCGCCCATGATCGAGCCCTTGCCGAGCCGAACCATGTAGGTGCCGATGACCGAGGTGACGATGCACACGCCGCCGATGATCAGAGGCAGGGTCATCAGCTTCAGCAGCAGCCCGCTGTCGCCGCCCGTGACGGTGAGCGCGATCGACACCATGGTGACGCCGAGCGTCACGACATAGGTCTCGAACAAGTCGGCGGCCATGCCGGCGCAGTCGCCGACATTGTCACCGACGTTGTCGGCGATCGTCGCGGGGTTGCGGGGGTCGTCCTCCGGAATTCCAGCCTCGACCTTGCCGACCAGGTCGGCGCCGACGTCGGCGGCCTTGGTGAAGATGCCGCCGCCGAGACGCGCGAAAATGGAAATGAGCGACGCACCGAACGCCAGGGCGACGAGCGCGTCGACGACGATGCGGTCATTGGGCGCGTGACCCGCGACACTGGTCAGGTAATAAAAGAAGACCGAGATCGCGAGGAGGCCGAGGCCCGCTACGAGCAAGCCGGTGATGGCGCCCGAGCGGAACGCCATGGTCAAGCCGCCCTGCAGCGACGTCCGGGCCGCTTCGGCGGTGCGGACGTTGGCCCTCACCGACACGTTCATGCCGACGAAGCCGGTGACGCCTGACAGCAGCGCACCGATCAGGAAGCCGATCGCTGAGACCGGCCCGAGGAAATAGAAGACCAGTGCGACCACCACCACGCCGACAATGGCGATCGTCCGATACTGGCGGGCGAGATAGGCCTGCGCGCCTTCCTGGACGGCGCTGGCGATGTCCCGCATCCGTTCGTTTCCGGCGGGAGCTTTCAGCACCTGCATGGTGGTGAGCGCTCCATAGAGCACGGCGAGCACGCCACAGGCTATGGCGATCAAAAGCAAATTCATCAGGTTTCCCCGTTTCGCGGCAAACAGAAAGGCCGGCGTACGGGTGCACGTCCGGCTGAGTCGCGTCCCTTTATGAGGCGCGCGCCGGGCTTGCAACTCTACGGGTGATTTCGGGTGTTTAGTGGAAAAACAGGGCTACGGCAGCGCCCGACAGCAGGCCGCTAATCGCGACCAGCCATTGGCGGAGCGGAACTGCTGCGATGTTCATGGCCCAATGTCTCCGGCAGCTTGATCGGGTGTCCTCCGCTCGTCAGCCGAAGTTCCGGCTTTCCTGCGCCGAGGGTTCCGATCCGCTTAATGCTGGTCCTGCTTGGTAAAGAAAGCGTTGACGGGTCGAAGCCGGCCGGAAGCGCGGCAAGCAGTGCGTAATCGTCGCCGCCGGTCGCGGCGAACAATAAAGTATCGAAGCTGGTGCCGCGTTCGCGGATAAACGCCTCGGATAAGGGAAGTGCATCGAGCTCGATTTCGACGGAGCAGCCGCTCGCCTGGGCGAGACGCAGCGAATCGAGAAGAAGGCCGTCCGATACGTCCATCATCGCTTTGGCATGAGGCGCCAGAGCCTGGCCATCGGCGAGCAGCGGGATGGGCCGGCGATAGACGTCAACGAGCGGCCCAATGGCGCGCGCATCGTCCTGAAGCTGGGCAAGGCCGGCGGCGGAATCGCCCACGGTGCCGACCAGCCACAATATATCAGCCGGTTCGCCCCCTGAACGGTCCGGGACGCGGCTTCCGGCCCGCCCGATCGCCGTCAAGCCAAGAACGCGCGGGCTGTCTTCGGGGAGCATGATCGTGTCACCCCCGATCAGCGGCAGGCCGTAGCTTTCGCACGCGGCCTCAACCCCCGTCAGGAACTCCGTTTCCCACTCGCGGTCGCCAACGATCGTCAGCGACAACAATGCCCCGGCGGGGGTCGCGCCTTTCGCAGCCAGGTCGGACAGGTTCACCGTAACCAGCTTCCAGCCGACGCTCGCCGGCGGGTCGAACGGAAAGAAGTGCACGCCTTCCGCGATGCTGTCGTGGGTGATCACCAGGCCCTCGAGCACGGCTGCGTCATCGAGCAATCCGCGCGCCGCCGGATCGGTCGCGAACCGCCTCAGCCGGGCAATGACTTCGGATTCTCGCATCGTGCCCACATAAACGTCACTGCCGCGAAAGCGGGAGTCCCTCGCGGAGCAATTAGAACGGGAATCCCGCTTGCGTTCAGGCCCGAGCCTCTTTCGCGATCGCGTCGAGCAACCCATTCACGAATCCGCTCTCGCGCTTGTCGTAGAAAGCGTGGGCGACGTCGACATATTCGGAGATGACGGAAGCCACGGGGACGTCGGCGCGAGCGATCAGCTCGTACGCGCCGGCGCGCAGGATTGCTCGCATCGGCCGGTCGAGCCGTTCGAGGGTCCAGCCCTCCGCGAGCCGACCGCTGATCAAACCGTCGATCTCGTCGCGGCGGCCGTCGGCTCCGGTTACGATATCGTCGAAGAAATCGCGTTCGGCCTCGTGATATTGTTCGTCCTCGATCATCGCTCCGAGGCGATGCTCATGGAACTCGTGAAGCAGCCGTGGAATTGGCGTGCCCTCCATCTCATGCTGATACAGCGCCTGGACCGCGGCGAGGCGGGCTGCGGAACGCGAACGGGACCGAACGTGACTCATGCAGTCCGGGCATTAGCGGTCGCATCTTCGGCAAGGAAGGGATCGAGCGCCGCTGCGACCTCATCGGGCGCTTCCCACGGCGCGAAATGGCCCGCATTTGGAAGCGGGACGATACGCAGATCGCGGACCAACTCGGCGAGGCCCTCGAGCTGGACGGGGAGCAGTGCAGAGTCCTTCATTCCCCAGATGACCAGCGTCGGGATCTCGATTTTCGGAAAGGCCTTGAGCAACCAGTCCGGAAGCGGCAGCGTGATTCCTGGCGGCGGAACCACGAGCTTCGATCCGCGGTACCAGTTGAGCATCGCGGTTATTGCGCCCGGTTGCGACCAGTCGGCGACATATTGCCGCTTTTCCGCTTCGGGGATAGCCGCGAGGTCGACGTGCTTCGCGAAGGTCTTCTGGAAGAAGGCCTCATAGCCCATCGCTTCGACCGCCTGCTCGAACCCGGGGGTTCGGAAGGCCGTGATATATTGCGACGCGGCCCGCTGGGCCGGATCCTCGATCAGGGTCTTCTGGAAGATCCAAGGGTGCGGCGCGTTGATGATTGCGAGCCGGCTCAGGCGCTCCGGCCTTTTCAGCGCCGCGGTCCATGCGATCGCGCCTCCCCAGTCATGACCGACGAGTGCGAACGTCTCGAGCCCAAGCGCATCCGCCACCTCGAATATGTCGTCGACCAGGATTTCGGTTCGGTAGGCCTTTTCGTCCTGCGGCCGGTCGGACCCGGCAAAGCCGCGCTGGTCGGGCATTACGAGATAGAAGCGGTCCTGCAGCTTCGGTGCCAGCGATCGCCATGTGCGGTGAGATTCCGGAAACCCGTGGAGAAAAACCACCCCCGGCGATCTCTGGTTGCCCGCAAGCGCGACGTTCAGCGAAACTCCGCTCGAGAGAGGCAGCCGGGTAAAATTAGGGCCGGGCATCGTCCTCCTCTAGCGTCAGCCTTGATCGTTTTCGACGCCGAATGTTAGTGGCCGCTAATGCTGACGACACTGCTCATCGTCGATGATTTCCTGGGTAACGCCAATGAACTGCGTGAGCAGGCATTGCGGCTTACCTATCCCGAGCAACAGGGCGCTTTCCCCGGCCGCAATTCGCGCGAGCGGATCGGCATCGAAGGCCTCGACCAAGCCGTTTCGCGGCTTGTGGGCGAACCGCTGAAACCCGTTTCGCCCCTGGAATCTCACTCCAAGTGCCGTCTGACGCTGGCCACCGATACGAGCAAGGCCAAAGTCCATATCGACCCCAACAGCCACTGGTCCGGGATCCTCTATCTCAGCAAGGACGAGGACAGCAGCGGCGGGACCGACTTCTTCCGTCACATCCGTACAAACAGCGATCGCGCGCCCGTCTACAAAGAGGAACTGGCCGCCAGGGGTTATTCCTCGTTTGACGAAATGCACGCCGACATCATCGAAAAAGACAGCGTCGACGATTCCAAATGGGAGCGTACGACGCATGTCCCGATGCGCTTCAACCGTCTCGTGCTGCTGCGCCCGTGGCTCTGGCACACGGCCGGGCCAGGATTCGGCGACCGGCCGGAGAACGGCCGTCTGGTTTATCTGATGTTCTTCCAGTCGGCGCGAAGCTGACTCTCCGCCTTCACGGATAGCTGACCGTCTTCGGCACCTCGGGAAGCGGGATGTACTCCTGGTCGTCGCCTGGAATCAGGGCGAACCGCATTGCCTTCCAATCCTCCTTGGCCTGGTTGATGCGTTCGCGCGACGAAGACACGAAGTTCCAGAAAACGTGGCGCGGGGTCGTGAACGCCTGGCCGCCCATCAGCATCACCCGCCCGCCGCCGCGGCTCGACAGTCGGGCGGCATATCCCGGCTTAAGGACGTAGAGCGCGAACGGGTCGAGCGGCCGGCCGTCGAGCGCGCCCTCGCCGCCGACGACCATCACCGCGCGCTCGTCGGCGCCGCTGTCGATCGGGATCGATCCACCGGCATCAAGCTCGATATCGGCATAGATGGTCGGTGAGTGCTGCGGGGTTGCCGCGACGACGCCCCACAGGTCGCCCATCAGGACCCGGGCGCGAATATTGCGATCCTCGACAATGGGAAGCATCCCGGCCGGCACGTGGTCGAACGCAGGTTCGATCTCTTCGCGCCCGTCCGGCAGCGCGAGCCATGTCTGCATGCCGTAAAGGCCGGGACCGGCGGGCCGAAGCTCCTGGGGGCTGCGCTCGGAATGGACGATGCCGCTGCCCGCGGTCATCAGGTTGATCGCGCCGGGCTCGATCACCGCGCGGCTGCCGATGCTGTCGCGATGTTCGATTGCGCCTTCAAACAAATAAGTGACGGTCGCGAGATTGACGTGCGGGTGAGGGCGGACGTCCATGCCCTGGCCGGCGGGCAGCCGCGCGGGGCCGAACTCGTCGACGAAAATGAACGGGCCGACCATCGTTCGTTCGCGGGCTGGCAGAGTGCGGTTAACCTTGAAGGCGCCGAGATCGTGGGTGACCGGAAGGACGACCTGTTCGAACGCGGTTTCGATTGTGGCCATCATTGCTCTCCCGGTGCGGTGGCGCGGATCGACAAGGCGTGGACTCGTTCCTCCA
>JBKPKF010000094.1:0-3827 GCA_046730995.1 Pseudomonadota bacterium | reverse complement strand
CAATCAAGGAAGCCAATGTGCTCGGCATTCCGGTCGTGGCCGTCCTCGATTCGAACAGCGATCCGTCGGGCATCGCCTTCCCCGTTCCGGGCAATGACGATGCAAGCCGGGCGATCCGCCTTTACACCGATGCTGTCGCCCAGGCGGTGAACGAGGGCCGCACCGGCGAAGCCGTCGCGAAGGGCGAGGACATCGGCGAGATGGCCGAGCCGCCGGCCGAGGCCGCGCTGGAAGCTTAGCTTGCCTGTATCCCGGCGTAGGCCGGGATCCAGACTTTTCTTGATTGGACTGGACCTCGGCCTTCGCCGGGGAACGAGAGGAAGAATACAATGGCTGAGATCACGGCCGCGAGTGTGAAAGAACTTCGCGAGCGCACCGGCGCCGGCATGATGGATTGCAAGAAGGCGCTTGCCGAGACCAACGGCGAGATGGAGGCGGCGATCGATTGGCTACGCGCCAAGGGCCTTTCAGCGGCCGCCAAGAAGGCCGGCCGCACGGCTGCCGAAGGGCTCGTCGGAGTTGTCGTCGAAGGAAAGCGCGGCGCGGTCGTCGAAGTGAACTCGGAGACGGACTTCGTCGCCAAGAATGAAATCTTCCAGGATTTCGTCCGCAACGTCGCCAAGCTCGCGCTCGAGCACGGCACCGACGTCGAGGCGCTTGGCGGGACCAGCTATCCAAGCGGCGGAACGGTCGCCGAGGCGCTGACTGACAACATCGCCAAGATCGGCGAGAACCAGTCGCTGCGCCGCGCTTCGGTGGTCGAAGTAGGCGAGGGCGCAGTCGTGTCTTACGTCCACAACCAGGTAACTCCGGGGCTCGGCAAGATCGGCGTCCTGGTAGCGCTCGAGAGCTCAGCTTCGGCGGAGACGCTGACCGCGCTCGGCAAGCAGATTGCGATGCATGTCGCGGCTGCCCATCCGCTGGCGCTGTCGGCGGAGGAGCTTCCTGAGAATCTCATCGAGCGCGAGCGCGCAATCGCGATGGAAAAGGCGAAGGAAAGCGGCAAGCCGCAGAACATCATCGAAAAGATGGTCGAAGGCGGCCTCGCCAAGTTCCGGAAGGACAATGCGCTCATGTCGCAGCTGTTCGTGATGGACAACAAGACCCCGGTCGCCGAAGTCGTCGCCTCCGCAGCGAAGGAGGCCGGCACCGACATCACGCTCAAGAGCTTCGTCCGTTACCAGCTCGGCGAGGGCATCGAGCGCAAGCAGGAAGACTTCGCGGCTGAAGTCGCTGCGGCGTCGGGCGTAAAAAAAAATCCTGAGCCCGTCGCTTAGGCGGGGAGTTCCGGCAAAGGGTGAGGAAGGCCCAAAGCGATACCGCTGTTTTCGGCGACCTTCCTCGTCCACTCCACGATCGCACGTATTTCGCCAGCATGAGCGGCCAGTGTTTGGCCGAGCGCCCTTGCTCGACTCTTCGCATCGAAGGGCACGCCGGTCTTTGCGTGACGATTGAATACGCCCGATGCGAGGCGGGCTTCGACATCGAGTGAAAGCCCGAAATGTTCGGCAATGGCTTCCAGGCTTTCACGGGGCCGGGCCAGGAACGCCTCGCTTGCCAGAGACCGAACGCGCGCAGGACCGAAGCGCTCGCCCAACTCTCCGGTCATCCGCTGGATCGACAACCAGGCGAGTGCGGCGAGTTGGAGGTCATCGTGCCCGGCAAGTTCAGCATCATCCAACACGCCGGTCGTCATGCGCGCGTTTTGCAGGCCGACGTAGAGTTTGCGGCCAGCCGCGCGTCCTTCCGCGCCGCGTGAGGCGAGAGACGCAAGCATCAGCTCGAGCGGAGTCCGAAGGCAAAGAATCTTCGTGTCAGCACGCATTTCGGCGATTGCGGCCGCGAGACCGTTGCCGATACTGCTCATCTTGCAGACCAGCTGTTCACCCGGCGCGAAAGGCCGGCTGAGCAAGGCCGCGATGTTACCGATAAGCGCGTGTGTCTGGGCCTGCGATGCATGAAGGCCGAATGCTACGATGTCGGTCAACACCGGCGGCTCTTTGAACGTCGCTACCACGCCCGGCTCGGCGAGAGCTCGCGCAAGGAGGGTCGACCCGCCCAGCCCGGAGTGAACGATGAGGTGAAGCGGGGACGAAGGCGACCGGGCCAGATTCAAAGCCGAGCGCGGCAAAACCCTTAATTGATCGGCCGCCAGCCTGGCGTCCGCAAGGAACGTCAGGCCGCGGTGCGTCTCGGGCGATATGGAGGCGAAGACGATCTCATCCGAGACCAGGTTGTAGCGGTAAGGGAACCAGCATGGATTTGAGAGGGTCTCGGCGGCTTGCTGGATCATCGCTCATCTTGTTCCGGGTCGGAGGAGCCTGTCCAGCCTCGGTCGGCGCTCGATTGCGAACCGCCGTGATATTGGTTGGCAACGGAGCGGCTGCGCCATAAAGGCGTGGCCGCCGTTTGTGCAACGAGGGACAAAATCGACCACATGACCCGCCCGCGTTTCAACCGAATCCTGCTGAAGCTTTCGGGCGAGGCGTTGATGGGCCCTGGGCAGTTCGGAATCGATCCGGACGCCGTCGCCGGCCTTGCCGGTGAGATTGCCGCAGCAAAGGGCCAAGGGCACGAACTCTGCCTGGTGGTCGGCGGAGGCAACATCTTCCGCGGAATGGCCGCCGCGGCCAAGGGCTTCGATCGAGCGACCGCCGACTACATGGGCATGCTGGCGACCGTGATGAATGCGCTGGCGCTGCAGATGGCGCTTGAGAAGATCGGAATCGATACGCGCGTGCTCTCGGCAATCCCGATGGCCAGCGTGTCCGAGCCCTACATCCGTCGCCGCGCTCTCCGCCACCTCGGCAAGGGCAGGATCGTCCTCTTCGCCGCCGGAACTGGAAATCCCTATTTCACGACTGATACGGCCGCCGCGCTGCGCGCGGCCGAAATGGGTTGCGACGCTTTGTTCAAAGGAACGAGCGTCGATGGGATTTACACCGCCGACCCCAAGAAGGTGTCCAGCGCCGAGCGTTATGACAGCGTTTCGTTCAACAAGGTGTTGAGCGATGATCTCAAGGTGATGGACGCCGCGGCAGTGGCGCTATGCCGGGACAACAATATTCCGATTGTCGTGTTCAACATCCGCCAGACCGGAAACCTCGCGGAGGTGATCGAAGGGCGCGGGACGGCGACGATCGTCCAGAATGGAGAGTAGGAGATGACCACGAGCATCAGCACGTCCGACCTCAACCGCCGAATGCACGGCGCGCTCGAGGCGCTGCGGCACGACCTCGGCGGTCTCCGGACGGGCCGCGCGTCGACGGCCTTGCTCGATCCAGTGCAAGTTGAAGTCTACGGCATGAACATGCCGCTGAACCAGGTCGCGACGGTGTCTACGCCGGAACCGCGGCTCTTGTCGGTCCAGGTCTGGGACCGCTCCAACGTCCAGCCGGTGGAAAAGGCGATCCGCACCGCGGGTCTCGGCATCAACCCGATCGTCGACGGCCAGGTGATCCGCTTGCCGATTCCCGAACTGACCGAGGAGCGGCGCAAGGAACTTGCGAAGCTGGTCGGGCAGTATGCCGAGAAGGCGCGCGTCGCTGTTCGCAACGTGCGCCGTGACGGGATGGACCATTTGAAGCAGGACGAGCGCAAGCACGAGATCAGCGAGGACGAACGAAAGCGTCTCGAGCATGAAGTGCAAAAGCTGACCGACGAGACGATCAAGGAGATCGACGAGCTCGCGCACGCCAAGGAAGAGGATATCCTCGGCAAGTGACCTCCGCCGCCGCGCCCGAGGGCGTGAAGGGACAAGCCCGGGATAAAACGGTCCCGCGCCACGTCGCTATCATCATGGACGGCAACGGCCGCTGGGCCGAGCG
>JBKPKF010000093.1:0-10900 GCA_046730995.1 Pseudomonadota bacterium | reverse complement strand
GCTCCTCCGCCGCAGGCGCCCGTCGAGACTCCCGCTGCGCCGGCCCAACCAGCTGCCGTGCTCCGTTCGGACGGTGAACGGATCAAAGCTTCGCCGCTGGCGAGGAGGCTCGCCCAAGCGCAGAACATCGATTTGTCCAGTCTGCAGGGTAGCGGCCCCGGCGGGCGAATCGTGCGTGCCGACGTGGATGCCGCCGCAGGTAAAGCCCCTGCGGCCGCCCCTCCGGCTGCCGCTGCAGCTCCTGCGCCTGCCGGACATCTCGTCATGCCCGGGCCGATGGAGCAAGCAATCCCGCACGAAGAGGTCAAGCTTTCCAACATCCGCAAGACCATTGCTCGCCGCCTGACCGAGGCGAAGCAGCAGGTGCCTCACATCTATCTGACGGTCGACATCCAGCTCGACGCGCTTCTGAAACTGAGAGGCGAGCTCAACGCGGGGCTCGAGAGCCGGGGCGTGAAACTCTCGGTCAACGACCTGCTCATTAAGGCGCTCGCCCAGGCGCTGATGGAAGTGCCCGAATGCAATGTCGCATTCGCCGGCGACAATATGTTGAAGTACAGCCGCGCGGACATTTCGGTCGCGGTGTCCATCCCGGCTGGTCTGATCACTCCAATCATCGTCGGGGCTGACAACAAGAGTGTCTCTGCCATCTCGACCGAGATGAAGGAGCTCGCGGGCCTCGCGCGCGACGGAAAGCTCCAGCCCCAGCAGTATCAGGGCGGCACCGCCAGCCTCTCGAACATGGGCATGTACGGAATCAAGCAGTTCGAAGCGGTCATCAACCCGCCGCAAGGCATGATCATGGCGATCGGCGCGGGTGAGAAACGGCCTTACGTCATCAATGACTCGCTGCAGATCGCGACGGTGATGAGCGCGACCGGAAGCTTCGACCACCGCGCGATCGACGGCGCCGACGGAGCCAAGCTGATGCAAGCGTTCAAGCGGCTGGTCGAGAAGCCGCTCGGGATGCTGGCATGAAGTGGCTCACGGCATTGACGGTGGGCGCGATCCTCGGATTCGTCCTTCCAACGACGCTCGACGCAAGGTCAGGCATCTGGATGGATAATTGGACCGGTTGGGGGACCATTCATCCGCATGCGGGCTCGCCCGGCCTTTTATTCTCGATCCCTTTATTCCTGGGATCGGCGCTGGCTCTTCGCCTTGTGTTCAACTGGCATACGCGCTGAACCCGTGAGTTCGCTTGACCGCATTCCCGCCATTCGTGTCACCGCAATGCCGGCCGATACCAACCCTTACGGCGGGGTGTTCGGCGGCTGGCTGATGGGCCAGATGGGGCTCGCCTGCGGCTCGTTCGCCTCGCGGCGGACGAAGGGTAAGGCGATCCTGGTGGCGGCCGATGCGATCAAATTCCCGGGAGCGATGGCGGTCGGCGACGAGCTCAGCGTCTATGTCGAGCTGCTGAAGGAGGGGCGCACGTCGCTTCGGCTGAAGGCCGAAGCCATCGCCCGCCAGCGCGACAGCGATCGGGAAACGATAGTCGCCGAAGGGGAATTCACCTTCGTCGCGCTCGACGACAAGAACCAGCCGCGGGCCATCGCGGCAGAGGAAAGTGCCAATGGCTGACCAATATGACGTGATCGTCCTCGGTTCGGGCCCCGGCGGCTATGTCGCCGCGATCCGCGCCGCGCAGCTGGGGCTGAAGACCGCCATCGTCGAGCGCGAGAATCTCGGCGGAATCTGCCTGAACTGGGGCTGCATCCCGACCAAGGCGCTGCTGCGGTCGGCGGAAATCTTCCACTATCTCCAGCACGCCGACGCTTACGGCCTCAGCGCCGGCAAGCCGGGCTTCGATCTCGCCAAGGTCGTCGCGCGCAGCCGCGCCGTCGCGAAGCAGCTCAACCAGGGCGTCGCGCACCTGATGAAGAAGAACAAGATCGCGGTCGTGATGGGGGAGGGCAAACTGACCGGAAAAGGCAAGCTGTCGGTAACAGGGCAAGACAAGAAGACCACCGAACTTGGGGCGAAGCACATCATTGTCGCGACCGGCGCCCGGGCGCGGGACCTTCCGTTCGCCAAGGCCGACGGCAAGAAGATCTGGACCTATCGTCACGCAATGACCCCGGCGGAAATGCCCGGCAAGCTGCTGGTCATCGGTTCGGGCGCGATCGGGATCGAGTTCGCCAGTTTCTACGCGGACCTGGGCGCCGAGGTGACCGTGGTGGAAATGCTCGACCGGGTCGTTCCGGTCGAAGATGCAGAGGTCAGCGACCAACTCGCCAAGAGCCTCAAGAAGCAGGGTCTGACAATTCATACGGCAGCGAGCGTCGAGAGCCTCGAGGCCGACGCAAAGGGCGTGGCGGCGAAGATCAAGACCAGCGACGGCAAGAGCTCGGAGCACAAGTTCAGCCATGCGATCGTGGCCGTTGGAATCGTCCCGAACACCGAGAATATCGGGATCGAGGCGCTCGGCGTGAAAACGACCAAGGGCCATATCGATACCGACGACATGGGCCGCACCAACGTGCCCGGCATCTGGGCGATTGGCGACGTCACCGCCCCGCCCTGGTTGGCGCACAAGGCCAGCCACGAGGGCGTGACCGCCGCCGAGGCGATCGCCAAAGAGCTCGGCAACAAAGATGCGCACCCGCACGCGACCGATCCGAAGAACATCCCAGGCTGTACCTATTGCCGGCCGCAGGTCGCCTCCGTCGGCCTCACCGAGGCGGCCGCCAAGGAGAAGGGATTCGAGGTCAAGGTCGGCAAGTTCCCGGCAATCGGCAACGGCAAGGCCATCGCGCTTGGCGAGGTCGAGGGCTTCGTGAAGACGGTTTTCGACGCGAAGACCGGCGAGTTGTTAGGCGCGCATATGATCGGCGCGGAGGTCACCGAGCTGATCCACGGCTATACGGTCGGCAAGACCGCCGAGCTGGTCGAAGCCGACTTCATCCAGACTGTCTTCCCGCATCCGACCTTGAGCGAAATGATGCACGAAAGCGTGCTTGCCGCTTTCGGAAGGGTGATCCACATTTGAGCGCGGTCGCTCACAACAACCGCACCTTGCTGATCGCTTTCGGCGCGAACCTCGGAATCGCGGTGTCCAAGTTCATCGCCGCGGGCATCACCGGCTCCTCGGCGATGCTGACCGAGGGCGTGCACAGCGTCGTCGATTCGACCAACCAGCTGCTTTTGATGTGGGGCCGGCGGCAGTCGCGGAAGCCGCCCGACAAATATCATCCGTTTGGATACGGCCGGGAGCTCTATTTCTGGAGCTTCGTCGTCGCAGTCCTCGTCTTCGCGCTCGGGGCCGGAGTGTCGATCTATGAAGGCATCATCCACATCCTCGAGCCCGAAGAAGCGGTATCGCCCCTGGTCGCTTACGGGGTGCTTGTCGTGGCGTTCCTGCTCGAAGGTTGGTCGACGCTTGAGGCATTCCGCGAATTCCAAGCAGCCAAGGGCAATCTTGGCTGGTGGGAGGCGATCACCCGATCGAAAGATCCACCGGCGTTCATCGTCCTGCTCGAAAATGGCGCGGCGATGGCTGGCATCGTCGCGGCCGCTGTCGGGGTGTTCCTGTCGCAAATGACTGGCGACCCTTTCTTCGACGGCGCGGCCTCCGTGGTCATCGGGATCATCCTCGCCTTCACGGCGCTCCTGCTCGCGCGCGAATCCAAAGGCCTGCTGATCGGCGAGGCGGCCGATCCCGAGCTGGTGGACGGCCTTCGCGAACTCGCCTGCGCTTGGCCGGGCGTGGTTGGGGTTGGCCACGTGCTCACGGTCCATTCATCACCCGACCAGGTAACCGTGATGATCAACGTCGACTTTCGCGACGACATGCTGGCGGGTGACGTCGAGCGCATCGTCGATGAAACCGAACGGGAAGCGCGCCAGCGCTGGCCGCAGGTCCGGCGCCTGTTCGTCCGCCCGATGCAAGGTGCGGCCGGTGAGCGCAAGCGTCCCGCGACCGCGTAAGCTGTAAAGCACGCACGTTAACCTTTAGTCAGGGTCGAGACCGTAGCTTCCCGCAGGGGAGCATGGCTATGCACAGCTTTCACCAATCCCGCGGGAGAATCCTCTTCGAGGTCTTCTGCGCACTAGGAATTTCGGCCTCCTGCGTTGCCGCGTGGATGCAAACCTACGCGCCGGCCATGCTCGCGGTAGCCGGCTTCGCAGGACTCTACGGCCTGGTCCACCTGTTCGACATGGCCCGTCGCGGCCCCGCGGTTGCCGCCACTGTGGAGGCTGCCGCGCCGGTAACGGACGACCGGGGCGACCTGCTGGTCTATCTTGAGCCCGACGAACCGGAACTCATGCTTGATCCGGAGCCCCAGCTCGATGAGGTTGCCGAGGAGGCGCGGCCGGAGGTTGCCGAGCCCGTACAGGAAAACGAGCTGGAGGTTGTCGAGCCGCGCGAACCCGAGCCGGCTGCGGACCTCGTCGAGGAAGCGGAGCCGGAAGCCGCAAATCCGGAGCAGGACTCGACGCCGATTGAACCGGCTCATGAGGAGCCGCAATATTCGCCGGTCGCGCCGCTGTTCGAGGCCGAACCTTTCGTCCGCCAGCAGCGCACCGCCTTCGGACGCAAAGCCGGCTAGAGAGAGCTGCGCAAACCCGGCCGGCACTTGCCAAGCCCTGAAAGCCGCTCCACCCTTCGTGCATGGCGCAGATGCACGACGTTTCCGACCCGCGAAACGCATCGATCCTGATCAACGTCAACGGTGAGCTGAAGCCGCGGGCCCAGGCCGTCGTTTCGGTCTTCGACAGCGGATTCATGCTCGGCGACGGCATATGGGAAGGGCTGCGCGTCCATAAGGGCAAGCTCGCGTTCCTTGACCGCCATCTCGACCGCTTGTTCGAGGGCGCAAAAGCCATCGCGATGGACCTCGGCCTATCGCGCGATGAGCTGGCGAAGCGCCTTTACGACACGCTGGACGCCAACAAGATGGATGAGGGCGTCCACGTCCGGCTGATGGTGACCCGCGGCGTCCGCTCGACACCTTACCAGGATCCGAGGGTCGTGGTCGGAAGCCCGACCATCGTCGTCATCCCGGAGTACAAGGCCCCGCCAGAGGGCGTTCACTTGCGCGGGTTGAATCTGTTCACCGTCCACGTTCGACGCGGCGATCCAGCGGTTCAGGACCAGAAGATCAACTCGCATTCGAAGCTCAACTGCATCCTCGCCTCGGTCCAGGCCACGCAGGCGGGCGCCGATGAGGCACTGATGCTCGATCCGCACGGTTTCGTCGCGACCTGCAATTCGACCCACTTCTTCATCATCCGCAAGGGCGAGGTTTGGACCTCCAGCGGCAAATATTGCCTGGGCGGAATCACCCGCGGGCTGGCCCTGGAAATCGCGCGCGACGCCGGCATAACCGCGATCGAGAAGGATTTCTCGCTGACCGACGTCTATGGCGCCGACGAGGCGTTCGTGACCGGCACTTTTGCAGGCATTGTGCCGGTGCGCGAGGTTGACGGGCGACAGCTCACTTGCCGCGGGCCGATGGTCGAGCGGCTGCAGCGTCTCTACGCCGAGCGGGTCGAGCGAGACGTCGGAGAGCAGCAGCGGCCATGACCCATCGCATCGCCATGTGGTCGGGTCCCAGGAACCTATCCACAGCGTTGATGCGAAGCTTCGGCAGCCGCTCGGACACTTTCGTTTCGGACGAACCATTCTACGGCTGCTTCCTCCAGGACACCGGCGCGGACCATCCCATGCGTCAGGAGGTTATTGCGGCCATGGATTGCGAGTGGCGGAGCGTCATGGCCTCGCTTCGCAGGGATCCGCCCGCTGGCTCTACCGTCTGGTACCAGAAGCATATGTGGCATCACATGACTGGGCCGATCGGCTACGACGATTTCTCGAGCTTCATTCACGCCTTCCTGATCCGCGAGCCGGAGCGAATGATCGCTTCCTATCTCCGCAAGCGCGAGGCCGCGCGCTTCGAGGATTTCGGGCTCGAGCGCCAGGCGGAATTCTTCGAGCGCGAAGCCGACCGGCTGGGTCATGCGCCGCCGGTGATCGACGCGCACGACGTGCTGACGAATCCGCAAAGCGTGCTCACGCAGTTATGCGCTGCCCTTGGCATACCGTGGGACATGGCGATGCTGAGCTGGCCGCCCGGCCGCCGCGAGACGGATGGCATTTGGGCGAAGCATTGGTACGGCGCGGTCGAATCCAGCACCGGCTTCGGCCCGCCCGAAACGGATCACATCGACTTACCCGAGGACGCGCAAGATGTTGCCGACCGCTGCCGTCCTTATTACGAGCGGCTTGCCCAACATCGCCTTCGCCCCTGAAAGGGGTCCGTTGATGCCCTACGCCAGGACCCGAACGCCGTTTTCGGCCCATTCCTGATCGACGTCGACCTCAAGCAGAGCCCATTCCTCGCGGGTGCGGCACTGAATCGTCTCCATCCGGCTGCCCGTGATCGGGTCCACACGGAGGCAGTAGCGCGTGTTCGCGTCCCCGGCCGGGGCGCCCGTTGTCGGGGTTGATTGGATGCTTGCAGCCGCCGAAGTTGCGAGGATCGCTCCCAGCGCGACGGCCAATCCTTTGAGTGCCATGTCGTTTCTCCTTGAATGGCAACGCGGACATGCCCCTGGCCGACGAGTTTAGGCTGAGTTTCGGCCGGATGCGAGGCCGTTTCGACCAAGAGGTGCCCGGTGATCTTGGCCCATGAGATTCATCCGCAGTGGCACTCGCACTCCGTGGAAGTGCACGCAACGTTGACGATCCACGATCGGGTAGGGGGAAGAGTGGCGTCACGGGCGATCAAAAAACCTGAACCTTGGCGAGCATGGGTCGCAGTAGCGGTTTTCCTGATCTTGCCTCAGCTGCCGCTCACCAGCTGGATTACACCCGGGGCGGGCGTTGCGGGCATTGTCGCCTATGCGAAGTGGTTGGGCTTGGCCGTCGCCGTTCTTACCTGGGTCATCCTGATCGAGAGGCGTCCGATCAGCTCGATGGGGATTCGTCGGCCCGGCTGGGATACAATCGGCTGGGCAATGGTGATGACCGTCGCGCTCGTCGCATCCCTAATGCTGAGCTACGCCCTGATCCTGCCGGCCATTGGCCTGGAGATGAACCGGGTCGCGACCAAATCGATTATCGACCTCTCGTTCGGCTCGCAGCTCGCGCTTTTCGTTCGCGCCGGAGTGACCGAGGAGATCCTGTTCCGCGGATATCCCATCGAACGGCTTCTGGAACTGACTCGAAGCAAGTGGATCGCGGCCCTGGTGCCCGGCATGTGCTTCATCGGTGGCCATTATTGGTGGGGCGGGGGACAAATGATCGTGGTCGCCTTCGGCACCGTGATCTTCACTTCATTCTACCTTTGGCGCCGCGACCTCATCTCCTGCATGATTGCGCATATCTCGGCCGATCTGGTTGGATTCTCCTTGGCTCGGCTGCAAAGCTAGTTCCGGCGAGAAGGATATCCAGACCCTTAAGTTCACTAGTGCCGGCTCACTGGTTCCTTGGTTCGCCCGGCGCGGTTGACCCTTCATCGCACCCCCGCTATGTGCCCGCCCGTCCGAGCGACAGGGTTTCTCTAGCGCCGGGCAAGAGCTGAACATTGCTCAACTAAGCGCGTGGCTGGCGGGCCGCTCCTAATTCAAAGGGGGCCTTCCGGGCTTCGCGCTGTTTGCGTTGGGCAAAGTAACCGCCGGGGCTTCCGGCAACGAAAGGTGAAGGGCTTCATGCCAACGATTAACCAGCTGATCCGCAAGGGTCGCGAACCGCAGAAGGCCAAGAACAAGGTCCCTGCAATGGAAGCGAACCCGCAAAAGCGCGGCGTTTGCACCCGCGTCTATACGACGACCCCGAAGAAGCCGAATTCCGCCCTGCGTAAGGTGGCCAAGGTCCGCCTGACCAACCAGCGCGAAGTGATCAGCTACATCCCGGGTGAAGGTCACAACCTGCAGGAGCACAGCGTGGTGCTGATCCGCGGCGGTCGTGTGCGCGACCTTCCGGGCGTTCGCTACCACGTCCTTCGCGGCGTGCTCGATACCCAAGGCGTCAAGGACCGCAGGCAGTCGCGCTCCAAGTACGGCGCCAAGCGTCCCAAGTAATCCGCACGAGTAAGCCCCGGACAGGTTCCGGATAAGGCTGAAGAGAAAGGAATATCCTATGTCCCGTCGTCGCCGCCCAGAGAAGCGCGAAATCCTTCCCGACCCGAAGTTCGGGGACCTCGTGCTGTCGAAATTCATGAATTCCGTCATGCTCGACGGCAAAAAGTCGGTTGCCGAAGGTATCGTTTACGGCGCTCTCGAGAGCGTCGAATCCCGCCTCAAGCGCGAACCGCTCGGCGTGTTCCACGATGCGCTCAACAATGTGAAGCCGGGCATCGAGGTCCGCTCCCGCCGCGTCGGCGGTGCGACCTACCAGGTGCCGGTCGAGGTCCGTCCGGAGCGGGCCCAGGCGCTTGCCATCCGCTGGCTGATTACGGCCGCTCGCGCCCGTTCGGAAAAGACCATGTCGGGACGCCTTTCGGGCGAGTTGATGGATGCGTCGCAGAACCGCGGCAACGCCGTCAAGAAGCGCGAGGATACGCACCGCATGGCCGAGGCCAACCGGGCGTTCTCGCACTACCGCTGGTAGAAATCGTACCTATATCTGGGGAAGCCGGATCCGCCGGCTCCCCACATCGCTAAGGAACTTCTGAAAATGGCCCGCAGCCATCCGCTCGATCATTACCGCAACATCGGCATCATGGCGCATATCGATGCCGGCAAGACGACGACGACCGAGCGCATCCTCTATTACACCGGCAAGTCCTATAAGATTGGCGAAGTCCACGAGGGCACCGCCACGATGGACTGGATGGAGCAGGAGCAAGAGCGCGGGATCACCATCACTTCCGCTGCGACGACTTGCTTCTGGAGCTCGGACGAGGGCAAGGGCCCCGAGCACCGAATCAACATCATCGATACACCGGGCCACGTCGACTTCACCATCGAGGTGGAGCGCTCACTTCGCGTGCTCGACGGCGCGGTCGCCTGCTTTGACGGAGTCGCCGGGGTCGAGCCGCAGTCCGAGACCGTCTGGCGCCAGGCCGAGAAGTACAGCGTGCCGAGGATGTGCTTCATCAACAAGCTCGACCGTACCGGCGCGAACTTCGACATGTGCGTGGGGATGATCAAGGACCGCCTCGGCGCGCGTCCGCTCGTCCTGTATCTCCCGATCGGCATCGAAAGCAGCTTCAAGGGTCTCGTCGACCTCGTCGAGAATCGTGCGATCATTTGGCTGGACGAAAGCCTCGGCGCCAAGTTCGAATATCACCCGATCCCCGACGACATGAAGGATGCCGCGGCCGAAGCGCGCATGCATCTCGTCGAGATGGCCGTCGAACAGGACGATGCGGTCATGGAAGCCTATCTCGAGGGCAACGAGCCCGACCGCGACACGCTGAAGCGCCTGATACGCAAGGGCACGCTCAATTTCTCGTTCGTCCCCGTGCTGTGCGGCTCCGCGTTCAAGAACAAGGGCGTGCAGCCGCTGCTCGACGCGGTGGTCGATTACCTTCCCTCGCCGCTCGACGTTCCGCCGATCGAAGGGGTGAAGCCGGACAGCGACCAGACCGACAGTCGCGAGGCGTCGGATACCGCGCCCTTCTCGGCGCTCGCGTTCAAGATCATGAACGACCCGTTCGTCGGTTCGCTGACCTTCGCTCGCATCTACTCGGGCAAGCTCGAGAAGGGCACCGTCAGCAATTCGGTGAAAGATAAGAAGGAAAAGATCGGCCGCATGCTCCTCATGCATGCGAACAACCGCGAGGATATCGACACGGCCTATGCCGGCGACATCGTCGCCATCGCCGGCCTCAAGGAGACCACGACGGGCGATACGCTGTGCGATCCGAACAAGCCGATCATCCTTGAGCGTATGGAGTTCCCGGACCCGGTTATCGAGGTCGCCGTTGAACCCAAGACCAAGGCCGATCAGGAGAAGATGGGCCTGGCCCTAGCGCGCCTTGCCGCCGAGGATCCGAGCTTCCGGGTCACGACCGACCATGAGTCCGGGCAGACGATCATCAAGGGGATGGGCGAGCTCCACCTCGAGATCCTCGTCGACCGCATGAAGCGCGAGTTCAAGGTCGAGGCCAATGTCGGCGCTCCGCAGGTCGCCTATCGCGAATCGCTCGCGAGGCCGGTCGACGTCGACTACACCCACAAGAAGCAGTCGGGCGGCTCCGGCCAGTTCGGCCGAGTCAAGGTGTCGCTCGCTCCGGGCGAGCGTGGCTCGGGCGTCCAGTTCATCGACGAGATCAAGGGCGGAAACATTCCGCGCGAATATATTCCGTCGGTCGAGAAGGGCATGCGCGAGACGGCGGAAACGGGGTCGCTGATCGGCTTCCCGATCATCGATTTCGAAATCCACCTGCTCGACGGCGCCTATCACGACGTCGACTCGTCGGCGCTGGCGTTCGAAATCACGGGCCGGGGCGCAATGCGCGAAGCGGCCCAGAAAGCCGGAATCAAGCTGCTCGAGCCGATCATGAAGGTCGAGATCGTAACCCCGGAACAATATGTGGGCGACGTCATCGGCGACCTCATGTCGCGCCGCGGACAGGTCCAGGGCCAAGACACCCGCGGCAACGCGAACGTTGTCGAGGCGATGGTGCCGCTTGCCAACATGTTCGGCTATGTGAACCAGCTGCGCTCGTTCACTCAGGGACGCGCGCAATACACGATGCAGTTCTCGCATTACGAGGAAGTGCCGCAGAACGTCGCCGACGAGGTGAAGGCGAAGCTAGCGTAACCGCGAAATTGTAGTTATGGGCGCGCTCGCGAACCGGGCGGCGACCCGATTTTCCAAAAGAAGAAGAGGCGTAAAATGGCGAAGGCTAAATTCGAGCGGACGAAGCCGCATTGCAACATCGGGACCATCGGTCACGTCGACCATGGCAAGACGTCGCTGACCGCGGCGATCACCAAGGTGCTC
>JBKPKF010000092.1:0-2691 GCA_046730995.1 Pseudomonadota bacterium | reverse complement strand
GGAACAGCGGAAGCGGCCTCGGCGCATGCTCATGTTGCAGCGCACTATGTTCCGGGAGTAAGTCGGCTGCGTGATTTCGGGAGCGATCCATGGCCAAGTCTAGCGCGAAGGTTACGATCAAGAAGTACGCGAACCGGCGCCTTTATGACACCGAAAGCTCGACTTACATCACGCTCGACCGGCTTGCGCACATGGTCCGTGAAGGCCGCGAGTTCGAAGTCGTCGATGCGAAGACCGGCGAGGACATCACGCGCCAGGTCCTCACTCAGATCATTGTCGATGAAGAAGCGCGCGGCGGCGAAACCATGCTTCCGACCAACTTCCTGAAACAGCTGATCGGCCTTTACGGCAACTCGATGCAGAATTTCGTTCCGCAATATCTCGAAGCCGCCATGGACGCGTTCCACCGCAACCAGAGCGCGGTGCGCGACGCGTTCGGGGGAAATGTTTTGGCCGATATCGCCAAGCGCAACATGGCGATGTTCGAAGACGCCGCGCAGGTCTTCACCGGCAAGACCAAGGCGGACTCGAAATCGAAAGACAGCGACGTCGAGCAATTGAAGGCCGAGCTCGACGCGCTCCGCGCAAAAGTCGACAAGCTGAGCCGCTAAGCCTGCATGACTCGCAATATTGCCGCAGCTCTCGCGCTGGTCGCCGCATCATCGCTTTCTGCTCAATCGTCGGTGCCGGACCTCAGCGCGGCCACACCGATCGCCGGAAACTGGACCTACGCAGCCACGGCGGATGGAAGCGAGGCGACATTCTCCAATCCATCGGCGCTTCCGCAGCTGTCGATTCGATGCGTGAAAGCAACTCGGCGAATTACGATCGCGAAGCCGGCCAACGCGGCCGCGCCTTTCATGTACGTCTGGACGAGCTCGATGGTTCGAAGCGTCCCTGCGAGCTTCAATCCGCTGACCAACCGTATCAGCATCGATGTCACGTCGAACGACCCGTTGCTCGATGCGCTCGCGTTCAGCCGCGGGCGGATCGGAGTCATCGTTTTGCAGTCGGCCGGATCGCCTGTGCAATCCGTGCAGCTCGTCGTGCCGGCCTGGCCCGAGATCGCGCGCGTCGTCGAGGATTGCCGAAGCTGAGAAGCGCGGCCGGCGGAAGGCAAAAGATAATGCCGAATCTTCACATCATTACAAGTCTTGCGTTCGCGATTCGTAGGACTCATGTTGTCACCAGCTTCAACGCAGCGAAAGGAGGTGATCCGATGTCTCATGGTTCAGCAGGGAGGTCGGAGAGGGGTGTTCGCAGGCCCTAAAAGCTGAGCGAACGGCCGTCACCTTCGGCCGCTGACCCATGTCGAAGGGCATCGCTGCCGTGAGCGCAGCGGTGCCCTTTACATTATCTTTCAAACGCAAAATTGATTTGCGCACGCGCAGCGCTAGGGAACAGTTACGGCTGTAGATTGTCTTTTCGCCGACAGGAGGGAGATCAACATGGCTAAAGCCGCAAAGAAAAGTTCGTCCCGGTCCACCAAAAGCAAGATCGCCAAAGCCGCGATGAGCAAGGAGATGCTCGCCGCGGGACTCGCCGCCGCCGCCGCGGCGATCAGCGCGAGCCCGAAGGCGAGAAAAGCAATTCGCGACGCAGGTCTCGACGCCGCCGATACCGCGCAACAGGCGGCGAGCAACGTCGCATCGAGCGCCGCGAAACTCGGCACGTTGATCGCGGAAGCGGTTGCCGACGCCGCGCAGCGGGTGATGTCCGGCAAATGGACTGGCGACGCTGCCCCCGCGCGCGCCGCGTCATCGCCTCGCCCCGCTCGAAAGACAGCTGCGAAGCGCAAGACGGCGGCCAAGCGCAGGCCCGCTGCGCGAACCGCGAAAGCGACACGAGCGAAGGCGTCCACGGGCGGAGCGAAGCGGACGTCGGCCGCTCGCAAGCCCGCGGCGAAACGCTCGACCGCAAAACGCTCGACGGCAAAACGCGCGACCGCGAAGCGCGCATCCGCAAGTACGGCTGCGAAACCGGCACGCAAGACCACGGCTCGCAGGAAAACCGCTCGCCGCAAGGCGCCCGCAAAGGCAAAAACGACGAGCTAAGCCGCGCGGTCTTCGAACTGCAGGCGAGCCAGGCGCGCGTAAAGGCCTTCGCGCCGCGTAAGCGTCGCGTGCGTGCCTTCTTCGACGATCCGGCCTTGGTCCATGACGACGATTCTATCGGCCGCGCGCACCGTTGCCAGGCGATGCGCGATCACGATCGTCGTGCGATGCTCCATCAAACGATCGAGCGCGTCCTGGACCAGCCGCTCGCTTTCGGCGTCGAGCGCCGAGGTCGCTTCATCGAGCAGCAAAAGCGGCGCATCGCGCAGCAGGGCGCGGGCGATCGCGATGCGCTGGCGCTGGCCGCCGGAGAGACGCACCCCGCGCTCGCCCACCACCGTCCGGTAGCCCTGGGGTAGCGCCGCGATCGCGTCGTGGATGTTGGCGTGGCGAGCCGCGGTCTCGAGCTCGGCCTGGGTCGCGTCGGGCCGGCCCATGCGGAGGTTGTCCTCCACGGTGCCGTGGAAGAGATAGGTGTCCTGGCTGACCACCGCGATCAGCCGCCGCAGGTCCGCCAGCGCGAGCGATCGCAGGTCGTGGCCGCCCACCGTGATGCGCCCGGCGCCCGGATCCGCGAAGCGCAGCAGCAGCCGCGAGATGGTGGACTTGCCCGCACCGCTCGCGCCCACCACGCCGA
>JBKPKF010000091.1:0-1853 GCA_046730995.1 Pseudomonadota bacterium | reverse complement strand
ATCGCCATGCAAGGCAAATCGCTGTTCGACTATCCGATCCATCTCGGGCTCGGCGCGAAGGCGGTGTCCGAGCCGAAGTTCACCGGCTTCGAATGGTACGAAGGCTATGGCGAGCGGCACTCGGACGACCTCGACGAAGGTCGCCTCGTCAGCCTCTATCGGTTTGAGGAACCGTGGACGAGCTGGGAGATGCACCCGGCAGGGGACGAGGTCGTCTGCGTCGTCCAGGGCCATATGACCTTGCACCAGGAGCTCCCCGACGGATCGAGTGAATCATGGGAGCTCGGCCCGGGCGACTATGCGATCAATTCGCCCGGCACCTGGCACACGGCGGACGCGGCCGAGCCGGTGGTCGCTTTTTTCATCACCGCGGGGAAGGGCACGACCCACCGGCCGCGTTGACCTTATCGAGAAGGAGCGGCTCCGATCTTTCGCCAAACGGAATAGGCAATCGTGCCGTTGCCCGATGCGCTCGCGGGAACCGCGTAACTGAGGATGCCACGGGCATAGGTATAGTCGCGAACCTGGCGCTTTCCCTCCCAGTTAGGGAAGGATGAAGCCTCGACATCGAATATCAATTGGTGCGCATTTGGGTCGACTCGGACCCATCCGTAATGGGTGCTCGAGCCGAGAACCGCGTCCCGATACTCCGCCGGCCGGCCTTCCGCCTTCACGCCGGACACGAAATTCGGGCGGCCGGGCCGAAAGATCTGAATCGAATAGCGCCCGGACGAATCGACCATCATCAGTCCGTTCGGGTGCTCGCCGTAATTGGTTGTTCGGCTACCATTGGCGCGTACCTCGTAGGCCGAATCCATTGCCCATGTGCCCGCGAGGGAGAGGTGTTCGGGCGTGGCGGGCTGAGGCTCTGCGGCTCCCATCAGCGCTGCCGAGACGACGAGGACGGCGATAGGTCGGGTCTGCATGGCGTTTCTCCTGGGCGACGGACTTTGGGCCTTTGGACGGTTCGGACGGCAGCGGTCAGCAGTCGAATGATCGCTGCGTTCAGCTCGGCGCGACAATCGAGATAAGTGCGGTCGTACCATTCGTCGATCACCGACTTGCTCCCGGCGTAACCTCTTAAAGCGGTTACTAGACGCAAGCTAACTAACCTGTCAATTAGGTTATCGATGAATCAAAGGACCGCGCCTGACTTACCTGAGGACCGCGACGGCTTCCGCTTCCGCGGCGGTCACGTCGCGCTCGACCTGGTGGCGACGCTTGCAGGACGGCTCAAGGACCAGCCGCGAGAGCTTCTTGAGAGACCGGCTGATCTCGACCGGTGGCTCATCAGTTCAGGCTTTGCGGGGCGTGCCCCCCGCGCGACCCAAGACGATGTCGAGATGGCGCGGGAGCTCAGGGAGGCAATCCATGGACTCCTGTCAAATCGGTCGTCCGGCGCCGCGCGCGGGACACTAAACGCCATTGCGGCCTTGCGCGCCGCCCGGCCGAGCCTGTCCGCGTCCGATCAGCTGGTGATGACGGGCAGCGCTAAGGAGTATCTTGCAGCCATCGCCGGCTGGGCGATCGAGTTGCTCGGCGCGGAGCGCGACCGCATCCGCCAGTGCGAGGGAGAGGGCTGCTCGATCCTGTTCCTCGACTTGTCGCGCTCGGGACGACGGCGCTGGTGCTCGATGTCCGGCTGCGGCAATCGAGCCAAGGCGCGCGCGTTCCGCAAGCGAAGGGACAGAGCCTAGGCCGATCGGAAAATGGTGCTGCCGGTGAGGATTGAACTCACGACCTCAGCCTTACCAAGGATGCGCTCTACCACTGAGCTACGGCAGCATTTTGTCGGAGGCCGCGCGCCTATGACGGGCCGGGCCTTGGCCTGTCAACCCGCGCCGCGCTAGGTG
>JBKPKF010000090.1:0-8960 GCA_046730995.1 Pseudomonadota bacterium | reverse complement strand
AGGACGTCGCGCACGTCCACGTTCGCCATATCTGGCCGATGCCCAAGAATATGTCCGTCCTGTTGAAGGGCTTCAAACATGTCCTGGTGCCTGAGATGAACATGGGGCAGTTCAAGACCGTGCTTCGCGACCAGTTCCTCGTCGATGCCAAATCGCTGACCAAGGTCAGCGGGCATCCCTTCCGGATCGCCGAGATCGAGGCGGCGATTGATGCCGCGCTGGGCGGCGCGAAGGAGCGCCGTTAGTGCGAACATTGGGAACATTCGCATGAAACAGCTCAACGTTTTCTGTCGTCATGCCGGACTTGATCCGGCTTCCGCCTTCTTTTCCTGTGGCGCAAAGGCAAGCGGATCCCGGCTCAGGGCCGGGACGACGGTGAGGCAATGAAGCAACTCAACGTCTGGCCGATGCTGATCCTGCTGATCGTGGTGCTTTTCATCGTTTATTGGCTGAGGCCGCATTCATGAACGAAATCTCCCCGATCCCCGCCACCACCGCCAAGGACTGGGCGAGCGACCAGGAGGTCCGCTGGTGCCCCGGCTGCGGCGACTATGCAGTGCTGAAGGCGGTCCAGCGCACGATGCCGGACCTTGGGGTCGCGCGCGAGAAGACCGTGTTCATCAGCGGCATCGGCTGCTCGAGCCGCTTTCCTTATTATATGGCGTGCTACGGCTTCCACACGATCCACGGCCGGGCGCCGGCCTTCGCGACCGGGGTCAAGCTCGCCAACCCCGAGCTCGACGTGTGGATCATCACTGGCGACGGCGACGCATTGAGCATCGGCGGCAACCACACGATGCACGTCCTGCGCCGCAACCTCGATTGCCAGATCCTGCTGTTCAACAACGAAATCTACGGGCTGACCAAGGGCCAATATTCGCCGACCAGCCGCGTCGGTACGCGCAGTCCCTCCACGCCGTTCGGTTCGGTCGACCGGCCCGTGACCCCGTGCATGTTCGCGCTTGGCTCGGGCGCCCGGTTCATTGCCCGCGGGATCGACGTGCACAAGGCGCTGCCCGACGTATTGAAGGCCGCGCACGCGCACAGGGGCGCGAGCTTCGTCGAAATCTACCAGAATTGCGTCGTTTATAACGACGACGTGTTCGCGAGCTTCACCAGCCGCGAAATCGCCGCCGACAAGCAACTTTGGCTGGCGCCTGGCGAGAAGATGCTGTTCGCGAACGGCGCCAAGGGCTTGGCGCTCGACATGGAACGGCACGCGCTGAAGGTCGTCGAGGGTGAGGATCCGGCGGTGCTGGTTCACGACCCCAAGAACAAGGGCGTCGCGGCGATGCTGATCGAGATGCCCGACAGTTTCCCCGTCGCACTAGGGGTCATCTACGAGGATCCCGCGCCGACCTTCGATGCCGCGGTGCTCGAACAGAATAAGGCGGCAGCCTCCGGCAAGGCCGCCGACCTGCAGGCGCTCGTTTCCAAGGGCCAAACCTGGCAGGTCGAAAAGGAGCCGCGCGCGGAGTGAGGCGTCAGTTAGTGGCGTCGTTGCGAGGAGCCGAAGGCGACGCGGCAATCCAGATCACCGCCGCTGGATTGCTTCGGTTCGCTCGCAATGACGGAGCCCACCGATAGACAACCTTACGCACTCACTGGTCGGAGCGCTCCTCGGGCGCATGGGACTAAAGCGGCTGACGCCCTATGCGATGCCGGCATTGATCCTCGCGGCGAATCTGCCCGACATCGACAGCTTCGTCGCCCGTCCGCTCGGAATCGAGCCGATCGCCGAGCACCGCGGCTTCACGCACGGCATCGGCGGTCTCATAACCATGCCTTTTTTGGCTGCTGCAATAATTTTAGCGTGGGAAAAGTTCAGAGGCAGCAAAGAAGGTCCCGGTCGGCTTTGCGGGCTGCTCATTTGCTGCGTCCTCGCCACCTTGAGCCACCCGATCCTCGATTTCCTGACGTCCTATGGGACGCGACTTCTCGAACCCTTCTCTCACCGCTGGTTCTATGGCGACGCGCTGTTCATCATCGACCCGTGGATCTGGATCATGCTGATCCTCGGCCTCGAGCTGTCGTGGCGTGCCGAGCGGTTGGGAAGGAACTGGACCAGGCCCGCGATCTGGGCGTTCGCGGCCGTGCTCGGCTACGTCGGGCTCAACCTCGCGATTTCGGCACGTGCCGTTGCCGCCACCCGGCCTCTGGTCGAGCGCGTTGCGAAGCCGCGAATGATCGAGGCCGGCGAAGTTCCCTTGACGTTCTGGAAGCGCAAGATGATCTGGCGCGCAGATGGGGTCGGCGGCACCGGAACCTACAATCCGCTCGATGGCCTCAACAGCGCTTGGCTCGATCCGAGGATCACCCCGCTCAACATGGACGACCCGCGCCTCGCCGCAGCCAAGAAGCGGGACAAACGCGTCGGCGCCTTCCTCTTCTGGTCGCGAATGCCGATGGTGTACCAAGAGCAGGGCCGCGCTTACCTCACCGACCAGCGCTTCTTCGAATCCGGCCGCGCCTCCAGCTCAGGATTCCTCATCCCACTCGACGGCAAGTGAAATCCGTTTTCCGCAGATGTGCCAATCGGAGTTCTAAGCGGATCGTTACTCGAATCGTTACTTCGCCATAATAAAAACGAGATAGCGGAACTGTTGTTGCCAGGCTGACAAGCGAGCCTTCTCGCCTCAGTCGGACAGGAACCGCCGTGCAATTGAAATTTGGTCACCCCCTAGCCGCCGCTTCGGCGCTCACCCTGATGTTCGTAACGTGCCCGACCGCAGTGCAAGCACAGACAACGCCGTGGCCCCAGACGCCGCCCGCTCCGATCTGCGGCGATACCAGCCTGCTCACCGGTCCGAGCGCGCCACCGGCTGGCGCGTTGACGGTCCCGGCGGGTGATAATTCGTCCTTCAACTTCGACCGCCCGGGCGCGACATTCTGGTTCGCGCCGGGCGTCCATACCTTGGGAACTTCGATCTACGGCCAGATCGTAGCCAGTGATAATGTCAGCTTCATCGGAGGTCCGGGCGCCATACTCGATGGGCAGAACCGCAACCTCTATGCCTTCACCAACGACGTGTCCGGGGTCACGATCAAATATCTCACGATCCAGAATTTCGGGCGCGGCGCCGACAACAACAATGAAGGCGTGGTCAACCACGACTCCGGAAGCAATTGGACGATCGAGTACAACACCATCATTCACAATGACGGTGCCGGCGTCTTTCTGGGGTCCGGCAATTCGGTCCGTTTCAACTGCCTGAAGGAGAACGGACAATATGGTTTCAGCATGTACCGGCCGCAGGTCGAGGGCCAATCCGCGATCACGAATATCATTCTCGATCATAACGAAATCACCGGCAACAATACGGACGATTGGGAGCGGCGGATTTCCGGCTGCGGCTGCACCGGAGCGGGCAAATTCGGGGACGTTCGAGGCGCCCAGGTCACGAACAACTGGGTCTACAACAATCGCGGTCCGGGCTTGTGGGCTGACGCCAACAACATCGACTTTCTGATCGAAGGCAATTTCATCGACAGCAATGACGGTGAAGGCCTGTTCTACGAGATCAGCTACAACGCCACGGTTCGGAACAACCTGTTCCGCCGCAACGCCTGGGTGAAGGGCCACGAGGACCAGGGCTCACCGGCGCCGGGAATCTATATTTCCGAGTCTGGCGGAGACCCGCGACTTCCCTCGACAATTAGCGGGTCGAGTGGGCTGCGGATCTACAACAATCTCTTCGAGAATAATTTCTCCGGTGTGTCGATCTACGAAAACGCCAACCGATTTTGCAACTCGAACGGCAACAGCAGCACGAGCTATTGCACGCCGTTCGTGTCCCCGACGATCATTCCGGAGCCATACGACTACAACTATCCGAACCCGATCAACGCCACCCATCCCTGCTATACCAACGTCGCGCAGGACCCCTATAGAACCGACTGCCGGTGGAATTCGCAGAACGTCGAAGTTTACAACAACGAGTTCGTATTCGACCCCTCGGTGGTGCCGTGCGTTGGCGACTATTGCGGCGTGAATGCCCTCTACGCGACTGGCGCCGACAACATGCCCTGGTCGCCCTACACCGTCGCCGAAATCCAGAATAAGGTCATGTTCGGCGCCAACAACCGGTTCCACGACAATCATTATTCGGGCAACTGGCGGTTTGCGAAGGGCTATGGCGAGCAGGTCGACGCGCCGACCTGGACGTCGGCGCCATTCAATCAGGATTCGGGAAGCAGCTTCGACGGGGCCCCTCCGCCTCCGCCGACGCCAACGCCCGTCGCCAATTATCTCGATTCGGACACGTCGACGCTCGAAGCCTCGGTCGGTAAATGGCAGGCATGGTATTCCGCAGCGATTTCGCGCGACGCGAACCAGCCGCATAGCGGCGGTTACAGCCTGAAGGTCAATGTCACGGCCCCCTATGGTTGGGGCGTTCACCTCGCCAACTACCCGGGCTTCGCCACGGTCGCCGGTCCGAAGAGGATCGCCTATTGGGCGAAGCGCACGACTACCGGCCCGACGAGCGCGACCGTGAAAGTCTCGTGGCTTAACAGCGCCCGGCAGATTCTCCGGACCGACCTCGTCCCCGTTCAACTCAACAAGCAATGGCGCCAGGCCTCCGCCGTTTTCACCGCTCCGTCCGGCTCGGCGACTGTCAATCTCGAGATGACTGGTCCGGGAAAGGCAGGCGACGTGATCTATTTTGACGATTTCGTGGTCGCCGACGCTCCCTGAGAAGTTTGCCTTCTTTCGGAGCACCGGCTCGACAACGGCAATAGGAGTCCATAACTCGCGCTCGATGAGCACGCGCGGGGAACATCTGGTTCGCGCGGATCGGCGCTTCGCTACGGGAGGCGGGGCACTCGCGCGTCTCGCCGCGCCCGCTCTCTCCAAGGTCCTGGACGAAATCGACCGCAAGTTGCCGTGCGGCGGGCTCGCGATCACTCTTCCCGACGGTTCGGAGCGCAAGCTCGGCTTCCGCGGGCGCGGAGTCCATGCCGTCGTGCACTTCGCCAGCTGGATGGCCCTGGTCCGGCTTGCGACCTCGGGCTCGGTCGGCTGGTACAAAGCCTGGACCCTCGGCGAATGGTCGAGCCCCGACCCGGTCGCGATCTTCGAGCTCTTTTCCGCCAACGCTATCCCGCTCGGCGATATCGGGCGCGCAAAGGGAGTGTTCCGTTGGGTTAATTCGCTTGCCCACCGGCTTCGCGACAACGCCCCGAAGACAGCCGTAAGGAACATCGCCGCGCACTATGATCTCGGCAACGATTTCTATTCGGCCTGGCTGGACACAACGATGACCTATAGCTCGGCGCGCTTCACATCGCCGAAGGCGAGTCTCGAAGAAGCCCAGCTGCGCAAGATCCAAACATTGCTCGACCGGCTCGCAATCCGGCCCAGCCAGCGCTTGCTCGAGATCGGGTGCGGCTGGGGCACCTTGGCGATCGAAGCCGCCAAACGCGGCGCATCGGTCGTTGGTTTGACTCTGTCCAGGGAACAGAAGGCCTGGGCCGAAGAAAAGATCGCGGCTGCCGGCCTCAACGACAATATCGAGATCCGCCTCGAGGACTATCGCGACACCGACGAGCAATTCGACGCCGTCGCGTCGGTCGAGATGGTCGAAGCGGTCGGCCAGCGCTGGTGGCCGGCCTATCTCGACTGCATCTCGCGCAACCTGAAGACCGGCGGGCGTGCCGCGCTTCAATACATCTCGATGCGGGCGGAGATTTTCCACAATTACGCGCGCAGCCCGGACTTCATACAAACCTATATCTTCCCTGGCGGAATGCTGCTCGACGAGCCTGCCTTCGCCGCGCTGGCGCTCGAGCGGAGCCTGTCATGGGAGGATCGTGAGGGTTTCCGCCTCGATTATGCGGAGACCCTGAAGCGCTGGCGCGAACGCTATGACGTCGCCATCGCGAGCGGCGCTCTGAACGGCTTCGAGGATCCGTTTCATCAGCTCTGGCGCTACTATCTCATGTATTGCGAGGGCGGATTCCGCGGCGGCGCGATCGACGTCGCGCAGGTGACGATGGTCAAATCTTGAAAGCGATTTTCGATCGGCCGCGGGCGCTCGGCGAGGGGCTGGCGGCGATCCGCGCACAGTTCCAGCTTCCGGACGGATTTCCCGCCGATGTTGAAGCTGCGGCCGCGGAATCGGCGCGGCGGCGGCCGTCCGGCCACATCGATCGTACCTCCATTCCCTTCGTCACGCTCGACCCGGCGAGCTCAACCGATTTGGATCAGGCGTTCACGATTGAACGGTCGGGAAGCGACCTCATTCTCCGCTACGCGATCGCCGACATCGGCTGGTTCGTCGCCGAAGGAGACGCGATCGATGTCGAGTCTTGGACGCGGGGCGAAACGATCTACATGCCCGACGGCAAGGTCAGCCTCTATCCGAAATCGCTCAGCGAAGGCGCCGCGAGCCTGCTTCCGGACGGCGACCGGCCAGCTATCGTTTTCACGGTGCGTGTCGCCGCTGATGGCGCGGCGAGTCTCGACTGCGCCGAACGCGCGATGATTCGCAGCCGAGTCAAACTCGGCTATGCGACGATGCGACCCGAAGACCTGCCTGCCGGCTTCGATGAATTCGCGCGGCGGATCGACGCTGCGGAGGATGCACGCGGCGCATCGCGGGTCGACCCGCCGCAACAACAAGTCGTCGAAGGGCCGGATGGCTCCTTCTGCCTGGAATTCCGGCCAATGAGTGCCGCGGAGCAGTCCAATGCCTGCCTTTCGCTCGCCGCGAACCTCGCGATCGCCGACGCGCTTTTTGCCCATGGCACCGGCTTGTTCCGGATAATGGCGGAGCCGGACGACTGGTCCATCCGGCGTTTACGCCACAGCGCCAAGGCGTTCGGAATCGACTGGCCGAAGGTGATGAGCCTTGAGGACCGGCAGCGAAGCCTTGATCCAAACGACCCGAATCAGGCCGCCTTCATGCTCGCGATCCGCAGGGCCGGCGCTCACGCAACTTACGCGCCATTCAACGCCCGCGAACGGCCGTGGCATTGGGCGATGCGAGCGACCTACGTGCACGCGACCGCGCCGCTCCGCCGGCTCGCGGACCGTTATGTCACAGAAGCGGCTTTGGCCGTCGCCAACGGCCTCGCGGTTCCCGCCGCGGTGACGGCTGCTTTTGCGCGCTTGCCCGACGTAATGAACCGCGCCGAGTCGAAGTCGGGGCAGGTCGACAGCGCGGTCCTCGAACTCGCCGAGGCCGTCGTGTTGACGGGCCGGGTCGGTGAGACCTTCGACGGGACGGTCACCGATATCGATCGAAAGCGCGGGGCCCGCATTCAGATCTGCGATCCGGCAATCATCACGCGCGTTCCCCCCGACGGGCTGCAAATCGGAGCGCCGGTTCGACTTCGCCTCGACGAGGTCGAACCTGCTCGCCGGCTGACGCGCTTTTCGGTCGCCCAGGAATGAACCTGCCTCCAGACCTCGAAGAGACGTTGGCCCGTCAGCTGGATTTAATCAGTGCGCCAGCGCCTGGACCTGCACCAGTGCGGCCGCACGATCCGAATCGCTCATCCAGCTGATCTGAAGCACGTTGAACGTCGCGGCCGTGGTGACGGTCGCGACATAACCGTGTTCGGGATTCAACCATTGCGCTGAGTGCACCCTGTCCCCGCTGACGTTGCCCGTCACGCGCATTTCCAGCGCATCAGCGGCTGACCCAAGGTCCATTGCGTCCGACGCTAGGCCGCAGACCTTCGGGCTTACCCCGGGGCCTGCCTGATAATCGAGCAGGTACAGATAGGAATGGCCCGACGCGTTCAGCGCCCAGACCTTGCCGGAAGCCGGGCGCCCCAGTTTTTCCCGCAGTCCCGACGGAAGCTGATCAAAGCTTATCGGCGTGACTTCATTGGCGCGCAGCCTTGCTTGACCGTCGAGGCACGTTGCCTGGAACAATCCGGACAAATCGGAAACTTCGCTCGCGGTGGACGCTTGGACGGAACCAGCGAGCATCGCGGCTAGAACTAACAACATCGGCATCCTCCATCAGACATGAAGGCCGAAGCTCGGCCGACCAACTAGCGTGACGTCAGCCGGAGTTGGGCTCGATCGAGCGCTGCTGCGCATCCTCCAGATATTCGCGATCGCCGCGCCGCTTCTCTTCCCATTGCTGGGCCGTCATGCAGACTTTCTTCGCAGCGACCCGCGAGCCGGTCTCCTCCACCCGCTGGCATATGATCCTGTTCGGATCCTTGCCTTTCGCGGCGGATGCCGGCTGGTTGCTCGCCTGAGTCTGGGCCAAAGCCGGCGGCGCGGCGAATAAGAGCGCTCCACTGGTGGCGACCAAAAGGGTCATTTTCAAAGTATCGCGCATCGATCACCCTCCGTGGTTGCCATGCGAATTCCAAGGCTTACCAGCACCAACGGCTGCCCTCAAGCCTCCACGCGCACCTTCTCGCCTGTTGGTGTGTCAGCCAGGAGTCGTTCGACGATCGCCGCGGCCACCACCTCCGGCGGTTTGACGCTTTCGGGCTCCTCGCCGGGAAAGGCGTTGGCGCGCATCCGAGTGCGAGTCGCGCCCGGGTCGATAATGTGGACCCGAAGCTTTCCGCTATATTCGGTCTCATCGGCATAGGTGCCGAGCAATGTCTCGAGCGCCGCCTTCGATGAGCCATAAGCGCCCCAGAAGGCGCGGGGTTCGGATCCGACAGATGAGGTCAGGGCAACCACATCCGCCCTTGCCGACTTCTTCAGCAGTGGATCGAACGCCGCGATCAGGGCTTGGTTAGCAAGCAAGTTCAGGGTCAGCAGCCGCGAATATTCCTTGGGATCGATGTCCTGGACGGGAGTGAGGGAACCCAGCATCGCAGCGTTGAGGACGAGGATGTCGAGTGCAGGCCACCGCCCGGCAACCGCGGCTCCGAGCTTGGCGATCGCTTCGCCTTCGGAAAGGTCGAGAGGGGCAATCGTCGCGTTGCCGCCGGCCTCGTGGATTCGATCCTCGACCGTCTCGAGCGCGCTCGCGGTGCGAGCG
>JBKPKF010000089.1:0-3571 GCA_046730995.1 Pseudomonadota bacterium | reverse complement strand
CGCGCATCCTCGACGATTTGGTCGAGGGCGGCGCCGACATGATCGAGGTCGGAATTCCCTTCTCCGACCCGGTCGCCGACGGTCCGATCATCCAGGCCGCGGCGCGAAGGGCGCTCGCCGCCGGAGTCCGAGTCGCGGATTGTTTCGACCTCATGGCAGCGTTGCGCGCGCGCCACAGCAGCTTACCGATCGGCATCCTCACTTATGCCAACATCGTCGTGGCCCGAACGGGTTTTATGCGCGATGCCGTGGAAGCCGGGGCCGACAGCGTGCTGATCGCGGACATTCCCGCCTTCGAAGCCGAACCGTTCACGCGCGACATGGAACAGGCGGGGATCGAGCCGGTACTGATCGCCGCCGCCAACACCCCCGACGAGACTCTCGAAAAGATAGCAAGCCTTTCGAAAGCTTATACTTATTGCGTCAGCCGACCGGGCATCACCGGCACTCATTCGGGCGGCTGGTTCGATCCAAAGCTGATCGGGCGGCTCGCCAGGATCGGCGCTCCGCCGCCGATTTTCGGCTTCGGAATCTCGCAGCCGGCGCACGTGCGGACCGCGCTCGCTGCTGGGGCCAGAGGCGTGATTTGCGGCTCCGCGATCGTCGACCTCGCGTCCCGTCGCGGGAACGTCGTTAACTTCGTGCACTTGCTAAAAACCGCGACTTTCAACGACAAAGGGAGGAACGACTCGGGGGCGCAATGAATTGAGTCGCCCCGTGAAGGAGATTGCGTGATGGCGGCTCGGCCCATCTGGCGGGGACAGATACGACTGGCTCTGGTGTCAATTCCCGTCGAGCTTTTCCCGGCGACCCGAAGCGGCGCCCAAATCCAGTTCCACCAGGTGCACGAGCCGTCCGGCAAGCGCATCAAATATGAAAAGGTCGTGCCTGGCATCGGGCCGGTCGACCGCGACGAGATCGTCAAGGGCTATGAGGTGTCGAAGGGGCACTACGTACTGCTCGACCCCGAAGAGATCGAGAGCGTCAAGCTCGAGAGCCGAAAGACGCTCGACCTCGTCCAATTCGTCGACGACGACCAGATCGACGCCATGTATTTCGACAAGCCTTATTATGTCGTGCCGGCCGACGACCTCGCCGAAGAGGCCTATGTGGTCCTACGCGACGCGCTGAAAGCGGCGAACAAGGTCGGGGTCGGCCAGCTCGCGATGCGCGGCCAGGAATATGTCGTCGCGCTGAAGCCCTGCGGGCGCGGAATCCTGCTCGAGACCCTGCGCTATGCCGACGAGGTTCATAAATCGTCGGGCTTCTTCCGCGACATCGGCGACCACAAGCCGGACGCCGACCTGCTCGACATGGCCTCGATGCTGATCGAGCGGAAAGCCGGCGAGTTCGACCCGAAGGAGTTCCACAACCGTTACGTCGATGCGCTTCACCGGCTGATCGAGAAGAAACAGAAGGCCAAGGGCGGTAAGAAAATCATCGAGGAGGAGGACGAGGCTCCGCCCAAGGGATCGAACGTGATCGACCTGATGGCCGCGCTGAAGAAGAGCCTTGGCGACGAGAAGGCCAAAAAGGGACCCGCCAAGCGTTCGGCGGCCAAGAAGGAACCCGCAAGGGCACGCAAGCGCGCCTAGGGAGTTTCGTCATTGCGAGGAGGCGCAGCGGCGAAGGAGCAGTTGAAGCGTGCCAGATCGCAAGCTCGACATCGATACCTACAATCGCAAGCGCGACTTCAAGAAGACGAAGGAGCCGCGCGGCCGCAAACTTAAAGGGAAAGGCGACAGCTTCGTCGTCCAAAAACATGCAGCATCGCGGCTGCACTGGGATTTTCGTCTCGAGCTGGACGGAGTCCTGAAAAGCTGGGCGGTTCCGAAAGGTCCCAGTCTTGACCCCGGCGAAAACCGCCTCGCCATGCGAACCGAGGATCATCCGCTCGACTACGGCGATTTCGAAGGAACGATCCCAAAGGGCGAATACGGCGGCGGCACGGTGATGCTCTGGGACCAGGGGCGCTGGATCCCCGACCCTCGGAAAGACCCCAAGAAGACCATTGAGGAGGGGCATCTCCATTTCACGCTCGAAGGTGAGCGCATGAAAGGCGAGTGGGTCATGTTCCGGCTGAAGCCGAAGCCGGGCGAAAGGGCCGAACCGTGGATGCTCAAGAAGGTCACCGACGACTTTGCCGATGCAGGCGACGGCGACGCGCTCGTCGACAATTGCGTGACCAGCGTCACAACCGGCCGCACCATGGCCGAGATTGCGTCGGGGGAGGACGTGTGGCGATCCAACCGTGGCGGTCAGAAGGGCGGGCGCGGAAAGCGCAAGGCGTCCAAAGCGCCGCCGCCGTTCCAGGAACCGCAGCTGGCGACCCTGGTGGACGACGTGCCAACCGGAAGCTCATGGATCCACGAATATAAGTATGACGGCTACCGTCTGCTGCTCGCGGTCGGCGACGGCGTTGCGACCGCCTGGACCCGCAAGGGCCTGGACTGGAGCGACAAGTTCAAGCCCCTGGTCAAGGCAGCGGCGAGGCTTCCCGCCGGGTCCCTGATCGACGGCGAAGCCGTCGCGCTCGATGACAATGGCAAGCCGAGCTTCCAATTGCTTCAATCGACCCTGAAGGACAGTAGCGGCGCGAACCTCGCATTCTACGCCTTCGACCTGCTGGTCGACCGCGGCAAAGACATCAAGCGCCTGCCCACGGTCGAGCGGAAGGACCGTCTGGCAGCGTTGTTGGAAGGGGTGCACCCGCCGATCCTCTACGGCGATCATGTGATCGGCCGCGGCGAAGAGCTGTTCCGCGAAGTCTGCAAGGCCGGCGGAGAGGGCATCATCTCGAAGAAGGCACGCGCGTCTTATCACGGAAGCCGGACCCGGGACTGGCTCAAGATCAAATGCATCCAGCGTCAGGAATTCGTCATCGTCGGCTGGTCGGAAAGCGACAAGCGCCGCGGCTTCCGTTCGTTGCTTCTCGGCGTGAAGGAGGGCCGCAAGTTCACCTATGCCGGCAAGGTCGGCACCGGCTTCAATGCCAAGCTGATCGAAGATCTGATGGAACGGATGGGGCCGCTGGAAGTGGACAAAGCGGCCCTCGAGGTGCCTCGCGCCGATCGCAAGGGCGCGCATTGGCTGGAACCGAAACTGGTCGCGGAAATTGCCTTCGCGGAGTTTACGGACGACGGGATCCTCCGCCACCCGAGCTTCATCGCGCTTCGTGAGGACAAGTCGGCGAAAGAGGTGGTGCGCGAAGTGCCGAAACATCTCGCAGCTTCGGAGAAAAAGCCGGCGCGCCGGCCGAAACGCGCGAAGCGAGCCGCTGCCGAGGATTTCGGGATCGAGATCAGCAGCCCGGACCGTTTAATCTTCCCGGAGCTCGGCCTCACCAAGAAGGACCTCGCCGATTATTATGCGACCATCGAGCCGCTGATCATGGTCGACGCCGCCGACCGTCCGATGACCCTGATCCGTTTCCCCTCCGGCCGCACCGGCGAAAGCTTTTTCCAGAAGCACGACAAAGGCACGTTCGGCCCGCACGTCAAACAAATCCCGATCGAAGAGAAGGACGGCCACTTCGAGGATTATCTCTACTTCGAGGACATCCGCGGCCCGC
>JBKPKF010000088.1:0-4055 GCA_046730995.1 Pseudomonadota bacterium | reverse complement strand
TCCGCGACTCGGACTCCGGCGGCGAGCGCCCTTCGCGCCGCGGCCTGGATGATCGGACCGTCGGCGACCGGGTCGGAGAAGGGAATTCCGACCTCGATCATGTCGGCGCCGCCCTCGACCAAATCGTCGAGGATGCGCGCACTCGTCGCGATGTCGGGGTCGCCGAGCATCACGAAAGCGCCAAGCGCGCCGTCTCCGTTCAGCCGATCGAACATGGCGGAGTAGCGGCTCATGCGAACATCGCTTGCGCTTGCTGGGCGCGGTCCAGCAGGGCCTGCGCTTGAGCGACGTCCTTGTCGCCCCTGCCGGACAGGCCGACGAGGATCGCACTGTCAGGCTCGGCCTCGGCGAGCTTCAGCGCGTGGGCGAGCGCATGAGCGGATTCGAACGCGCATAAAATGCCTTCATTCTCGGCGAGCGCTTTGAAGGCGGAGAGCGCCTCCGCATCGGTTGCTCCGACATATTGCGCCCGCCCACTATCCTTCAAATGCGCATGCTCCGGGCCGACCGCTGGGTAATCGAGCCCCGCCGACACCGACCAGGTATCCGCCACCTGCCCGTCCGCATCCTGCAGGACATAGGTCTCGGCGCCGTGGAGGATCCCTGGTGTACCCCGAAGGAGGGTCGCGCCGTGAGCTTCGCCGGCGAGGCCCTTGCCCGCGGCTTCGACCCCGATCAGCCGAACATCGTCCTTCAGGAAATCGGCAAACAGCCCGATCGCATTCGATCCGCCGCCGACACAGGCGATGATTGCGTCAGGAAGCCGCCCGAGCTGATCGAGGATCTGTCCTCGCGCCTCACGGCCGATCACGCGCTGGAATTCCCGAACCATCGTCGGGAAAGGGTGCGGGCCGGCGGCGGTGCCGAGCAGATAATGCGTGGTCTCGAAGCTCGCCGACCAGTCGCGGAGCGCCTCGTTGATCGCATCCTTCAGCGTTCGGCTGCCGCTTTCGACAGGCACGACCTTCGCGCCCATCAGCTCCATCCGGAAGACATTCAGTTTTTGCCGCTCAACATCTTCGGCGCCCATGTAGATGACGGTCTCGAAGCCGAGCAGCGCGCCGACGATCGCGGTGGCGACGCCGTGCTGGCCAGCGCCCGTTTCCGCGATCAGCCGCGTCTTGCCCATGCGCTTGGCGAGCAGTCCCTGGCCGAGTACCTGGTTGGTCTTGTGCGCTCCGCCGTGGAGCAGGTCCTCGCGCTTCAGGAAGATATTCGCCGAAAGGTTGCGGCAGCGGGTGAGCGGGGTCGGCCGCCCCGCGTAATTTGCGAGCAGATCGTTGAGCTCGGCCGCGAAAGCCGGATCGTCTTGCGCGTCGAGAAACGCCGCCTCAAGCTGCTCGAGCGCCGGCATCAGGATTTCGGGAACGTAGCAGCCCCCGAACCGGCCGAAGCGACCGCTTAGGCGCATGCCCGAAGCCTTTGCCGCGATTGAGGACGCAATGCTTCAAACAGCTCGGCAATCTTTTCCGGCGATTTTCGGCCCGAATAAAGATCGACGGATGAGCCGACGTCGATCGCATAGGCTCCGACTGCTCTAGCCGAGCGCGCATTGTGAGAGCCGATCCCCCCGGCGAGAAGGGCGCGCGGACGGTCGGGGTGGCGTTCGACGAGCGACCAGTCGAAGCTTCGGCCGCTGCCGCCGTCCGCATTGTCGAACACCAGCCGGTCGCCGCCGCGGCTCGCGAGCGGCTCACGGCCCACGCTAAGCGCCGTCCAGATTTCGCATTGGGGCAGTTCCCGACGCAGCGAGCGGATATATTCGACATCCTCATGTCCATGCAGCTGCACCGCATGCAGGTTGAGCAGGGTGGCGATGTCCGCGACGATTCGCGGAGGTGCGCCCCGGAACACGCCGACGGGCAACATTCCGGATTTGCGGGCGATGCCGGCCAGCGGCGCGGCTTCGACTGCGGTGACATGGCGGGGGCTGCCACGCACGAAGACGAAGCCGGCGAATGCCGCCGGCCGGGCGGCGCACAGGGGCTCGCCGCTGTTCAGTCCGCAAAGCTTGACCCGGCCGAAGATGAGCTCGCGCGCCGCCTGCGCGGGGTCGGGGGCGCGCATCAGGGACGATCCCACAAGAAATGCATCGACCGCCGATGACAGCCGCTCGACGTCGCAGCGCGCGACGATGCCGGATTCGGAGACCAGCAGGCGGTCGGGAGCGAGCTGGGCGAGCCGTTCGGTCGTCCCCAGGTCGGTACTGAGATCCCGAAGGTCCCGATTGTTGATCCCGATCAGCGGCGCTCCGAGCGCGAGCGCGCGGCCCATCTCGGCCTCGTCGTGGACCTCGACCAAGCAATCCATCCCGAAGCGCCTCGCCTCGTCGATAATCTTGCGAGCCGCCGAATCGTCGAGGAGCGAGAGCATCACCAGAACGGCATCCGCTCCAGCGATCCGTGCCTCGGCGACCTGCCGCGGATCGAGGAAGAAATCCTTGGCAAGGATCGGTCCGTCAAAGTCCCGCCGGGCGGCTTCGAGATCGCCGAGCGATCCGCCGAAGAATTTCTCGTCGGTGAGCACGCTCAAGGCATCGGCAATCCCAGCATAGCCTCGAGCAAGCTTCGCCGGATCGGCGTCCGGACGGATCGGGCCTGCGGACGGCGAGGCTTTCTTGATCTCAAGGATGAAGCGCGCGCCGTTCTTCGAAAGGGCTTGCCTGAGACTTCGCGGGGTCGGCCGAGCGCGAGCGCGCAACGCATCGAGGTTTATTCCGTCGAAGCGTTGAGCCAAGTCGTCGCGCTTCGCAGCGGCGATCCGGCTCAACATTCCACCCGGTTCAGCCATGGCTTGCCTCCACGAATCGCTCGAGAACTCTCGCCGCCTGGCCGGAGCGAATGGAATCGAGCGCCATCGCGACGCCGCGATGAAGGTCCGCTGCGATCCCCGAGGTCATCAGCAGCGCGCCGGCATTGAGCGCGACGATCGCCTCGTCCGCCTCGCCGCCCCGCCCGGCGAGCAATCGCGACAGCCGCGCCGCATTCTCCCTTGGACTTCCGCCGACGATCCGGTCGACTGCGATCCGTCTCAGCCCCGCCTGTTCGGGCGTGATTTCGAGCTCCTCGAACTCGCCGTCGCGCACCTGGATAGCCTGAGTGAAACCGTGCAGCGCGACTTCGTCCAGGCCGGAGCCGTGAACGACCAGGGCTTTTCCGACCCCGAGCGCGCGCAAGGTCTCGGCGATGGACCGAAGCTGCTTTGGATCGGCCACTCCCAGCAACTGCACTTGAGGCCGCGCCGGGTTCAGGCACGGTCCCAAGAGGTTCATGACGGTGCGCACCTTGAGTGCTCGCCGAACCGCCCCGGCATGGGCGATACCCGGATGGTAGAGTGGAGCGAGCAGGAAACAGAAGCCGGTCTGGTCGAGAATGTCGCGCGATTCCAGCGGCGACAGGTCGAGCCTTGCTCCCAGCGCCTCGAGGACGTCGGCCGACCCGCATTTGGAGGTGAATGATCGGTTGCCATGCTTGACGATAGGCAGCCCGCACGCAGCGGCGACGAAGGCCGCGGCGGTCGAGACATTGATCGAGCCGGAGAAATCGCCGCCCGTCCCACAGCTGTCGGCGAAGAGATAGTCGGGGGAGGGGAAGGCGCGAGCCGCATTCCGAAGCGCGGTCGCGGCTCCGATCAGCTCCTCCGAGGTCTCGCCGCGCAAGCGCAGGGCGACGAAGGCCGCGGCCATCAGCGGCTCGGCGAGCCGGCCTTCGACGATCGTTTCGAACAATGCGCAGGATTCGGCACGGCCGAGGTCGTTGCCGTCGAGCAGCCGCGCGATAGCCTGCTCGGCGATGAAAGCAGCGGGAGCGGCGGCGGGCGCGCTATCTTCCCGCGAAAGCGTCAGTAGTTGGCTCATTGGAACTCACCTGAAACAAAAAAGCCCGCCGGTTAGCGGGCGGGCAGTCGATGATCGGTTGCTTAGTCGATCAGTCGCGCCATCGCGCCGCAAGCGTACGGCCACACCACCAGAGGCGGGCGGTCGCAGTTGCAGCAATGGCATTCAGGTGTGTCATCGGAAGACTTGCTAAGCCAAGGAAACGTATTAGGTCAAGGAG
>JBKPKF010000087.1:0-10916 GCA_046730995.1 Pseudomonadota bacterium | reverse complement strand
CCGTCACGGGAATGACGAACGCTACTTCACAACCAGCCCATGTTTCTTTTTGCCAAGGGACACTTTTCCAGGTTCAGAAACAAACAGTGACTTGTCCGTCACCTTTTCATCGTTGAGCCTGACGGCGCCTTCCTCGATCTTTCGCCGGGCTTCCCCCTTGGAAGGCACAAACCCCAGAGCAACGAGCGCTTCGGCAATTCCCATTCCCTCACCAAGAGGCACCCTCGGCAAATCATCGCCGGTTCCGCCTTCGGCGAAGGTCGTCCTGGCTGTTTCCTTTGCCGCTTCGGCTGCTTCCTGTCCGTGGAGCATCGCCGTCGCCTGGGTGGCGAGGACGATTTTCGCGTCGTTGATCTCCGAGCCCTGGAGGACCTCCAGCCGCTTGATCTCGTCGAGCGGCAAATCCGTGAACAGCTTGAGGAACCTTCCAACGTCGGCATCCTGCGTGTTCCGCCAGAATTGCCAATAATCGTAGGGGCTGAGCAGGTCCTCGTTTAGCCAGACGGCCCCTTGTGCGGTCTTACCCATTTTGGCCCCGTCGGCGGTGGTGATCAGCGGTGTTGTCACGCCGAACAATTCGGTGCCGTCGATTCGCCGGCCCAGGTCAATCCCGTTGACGATATTACCCCACTGGTCGGAGCCGCCGAACTGCGCTCGGCAGCCTACCCGGCGTGAAAGCTCGAGAAAGTCGTACGCCTGCAGGATCATGTAGTTGAACTCGAGGAAGGTCATCGGCTGCTCGCGGTCGAGCCGAAGCTTGACGCTATCGAAGGTGAGCATCCGGTTGATCGTGAAATGCTTCCCGACCTCTCGCAGGAACGGGATATATTCGAGCCCGCTCAGCCAATCGTCATTATTGAGTATGACCGCGTCCGACGGCCCTTCGCCGAAAGTCAGAAAATGCTCGAATACGCGGCGGATCCCCGCGATGTTGGCATCGATTTGTTCGTTGGTGAGGAGCTGGCGGCTCTCGTCCTTGCCCGACGGATCGCCGATCTTGGTCGTTCCACCTCCCATGAGCACAACGGGCCGATGTCCCGCTTGCTGGAGACGGCGGAGGATCATGATCTGGACCAGGCTGCCGACGTGGAGACTTGATGCGGTCGCATCGAAGCCGATGTAGGCGGTCACCGTCTCCTTTTCGGCAAATGCGTCGAGCGCCGGGGCGTCGGTCACCTGATGGATGTAGCCGCGCTCATCAAGCAGCTTGAGAAGTGAAGAACGGTAGGACGTCATGCGTGTCGCTTAGCGTCAAGCGTGCCGCCCTGCTACTGGGAGGCAATGCAGCTCAACCTTTCCCCACACCCGTCCACGCCGGCGTCGGACCCAGAGATGAAAGTCTGGGCAACGGTCGACCACGCGGGAGCGCTGGGGGCCACGGCGACGACCAACATTTGGTTCGGGGTCGGCGCCCCGGCCGGCCGATTCGTCATTCCAGAGCCGGCGGAGTCGGAGCGGGCGGAAGACCTGTGGCAGACGACCTGTTTCGAAGCGTTCCTTCGGGGCGAGCGCGAGGCCGGCTACCGCGAATGGAATTTCGCGCCGTCGGGTCAGTGGGCAGCCTACGATTTCGCGTCGCACCGCGAGGGCCGCACCGATGCCGAAGTCGCCGCGCCCTACATCCGGATCGAGGATAATCTCACCTGGTGGGCCTTGGGCGCAACGATTGCGGTGGACGCTGAGCGGGTGTGGGAGCTCGGCCTGTCCGCGGTCCTCGAGGAAAAGGACGGCACCAAGTCGTACTGGGCGCTCGCGCATCCGGACGGCGACGAGCCCGACTTCCACGACTCCGTTTGCTTCGCCGCGCGGCTAGCGTGATTTTGGTCATTGCGAGGAGCGCAGCGACGCGGCAATCCAGACCTTCCCTTTTCTGGATTGCTTCGCTTCGCTCGCAATGACCTCAGTGAAATTTGGTATCGACCGCCTGCTTGAAGAGGCCCAGCTTCGCAAACCGCTTGAGGGCAAGCGCGTTGCGATCCTTGCCCATCCCGCATCCGTGACTCGCGACCTGACTCACAGCGTCGATGCGCTTGCGGCCGCGGGGCTGAGGCTCACCGCAGCCTTCGGCCCGCAGCATGGCCTGAGGGGCGACAAGCAAGACAATATGGTCGAATCCGACGACTTCACCGACCCGGCCCACCAAATCCCGGTCTTCAGCCTCTACGGTGAGGTGCGGCGCCCGACCGGCCAATCGATGGGCACGTTCGACACGATCCTGATCGACCTTCAGGACGTCGGTTGCCGAATCTATACGTTCATCACGACCCTTTTGTACGTGCTCGAAGCCGCGGCCGAGCATGGCAAGGCCGTCTGGGTGCTCGACCGGCCGAACCCCGCGGGAAGGCCCATCGAAGGACTGGCGCTGCGGCCGGGCTGGGAAAGTTTCGTCGGGGCGGGCCCGCTGCCGATGCGCCACGGGCTGACCTTGGGCGAGCTCGGCCTGTGGTTCATCGACCATTTCAAGCTCGACGTGGATTATCGAGTGATCGAGATGGAGGGCTGGCAGCCAGCCGAGGGGCCCGGCTTCGGCTGGCCGCCTGAACGGGTGTGGATCAACCCCAGCCCCAATGCCGCCAACGTCAACATGGCCCGGGCCTATGCCGGGACCGTGATGCTGGAGGGGGCGACGCTCAGCGAGGGCAGGGGCACAACTCGGCCCCTTGAGATGTTCGGCGCCCCCGACATCGAGCCGCTGCGTATCGCGTCCGAAATGGAACGACTTGCACCCCACTGGCTGGCCGGGTGCAAATTGCGGGAGATCGCGTTCCAGCCGACCTTTCACAAGCATCTAGGGGAGCTTTGCCACGGCCTGTTCATCCACGCCGAGGGGCCCTTCTACGATCACGATGCATTCAAGCCATGGCGGCTTCAGAGCCTGGCGTTCAAAGCGATTCGCCGCCTGTACCCCGAGTACCCGCTCTGGCGAGACTTCCCGTACGAATATGTGTTCGACAAACTGGCGATCGACGTAATCAACGGTTCGGAGCTGCTTCGCGAGTGGGTCGATGATCCTGAAGCAGAGCCGGCGGACCTCGACGCTCTGGCAACTACCGACGAACAGTCATGGGTGGCGGAGCGCCGATCATACTTGCTCTATCCACCGGGTCGATAACCTCAGACTGATCCGAATCCGTCCATTCCCAAGGCTGAATTAACCAAGACCTTCGACATGCAGCCCTCCTAGTCGCGCAGGAGGTTCCATGTTCCGGACCGCATGTGAAATTCAGGCACCGCCTGCAGTGGACAGATGGGCGGAATCGATCCGCGTGATTGCCCGCGATTGTGGGCGTCTTTCAGTCGGCTGCACCGATACAGCCCGCTGCGTCGAAAGCGTGGCGGGACGCATTGCCGAGCATCTCACGGCGCTCGACGGCCTGGAGGAGATAGTGTCGAAATTAATGGCCGATCAGGCCAATGTCGCCTGCTCCACAGACGAGGCGCGGCTTTTGTCGGAACAGGCGCGAATCAAGCTCGACGCCAGTCGGGCCGACATCGAGCAAACCATCGCCGGCTTCCAGGCGCTGGCGAAGCTGATGATCGATCTGGGCGATCGCATGGCGGGTTTCGCGATCGCGATGGGAAAAGTGCAAGCCGCCTCGGCGTTCATCGAAACCATTGCCAAGCAGACCAATATCCTCGCACTCAATGCGACGATCGAGGCCGCTCGCGCCGGTGAAGCCGGGCGAAGCTTTGCGGTTGTCGCCGCCGAGGTGAAGAAGCTCGCTCAAGACACAAAGGCCGCGACGGGCGAAATCGCGGTCACGATCAGCCAACTGACAAGAGAGGCCGACGTGCTCGTCGCGGATATTGATCATGGCGTGGAGCGAAGCCGCTCGGCGCAGCTCGGTTTCAACCTGCTAGGCGAGACGGTTCGGCAAGTAAGTGAGATCGTTGGCCTGGTGGATCAACAGACAGACAGCATCGCCCAGTCGAGCCATTTCCTGGAATCGGCCGTCATCAAGGTGCAGGGCAACCTCGGCGTGTTCGCTCAGGATGCGCGCGACAATTCATCGGCACTGAACAACGCCGGGCGACGGCTGGCCGATCTCGACCTCCAATCGAACGTCATTCTCGACGTCCTCGCTCATTCGAACGCGCCGATCGACGATACGCCTTTCATTGATATGGCAAAGAGTATCCACGCCGAAATCGTGCGAACCTTAGAATCTGGGCTGGCTGCCGGACGGCTGGGAATCGAGGAACTGTTCGACAGCGACTATCGGATGATCGAGGGCACGAATCCGGCAAGATTTAGGACCGGTTTCACTGACTTCGCCGACAGCCACATTCGCCCGATCCTGGATCGAGTGAAAGGCCTGGATGACGCCCTTATCGGCGGCATCGTCATCGACAGGAACTTCTATCATCCAACCCACTTGACCCAATATTCCCAACCGCAGGGCGACGACCCCGAATGGAACGAAAAATATTCGCGCAATCGCGTCATTGCTTATTGCCCGCGCGCGGAACGAGCGATGAAGCAAGAGGCCGAATTCTGCCTGGCGACCAATAGCCCAAAGGTGCCCTACGGAAGCTCCATGGCCGTGAAGAGTGTATTCTTGCGGATTCACGTTGTCGGCCGCCTCTGGGGCGTTTTCGAATTGGCTTACCGTCAGGACCTCGCCGATTGCTGCCGCTTGGCGGCTTGAGGTGCCGCGCCGGGCCTTCCGCCAGCGTGGTTAACGAAGAAGTAGGAGGTTCCCCGTATTTCCGCCGAAACGGTTTCGTTCGGGAGCAGGGCTTTCATGGCCACTTTGGGGATCGAAGAAGTCACGGAGAATGCGATCCGTGCGGTCGCGCGGGATTGCGGTTCGCTGTCGATGGAATGCAGCGATGTCGCAGGCTACGTTCGCGGCGTTTCGGACCGCATCGGCGATCACCTGAAAGTCCTCGACCAGCTCGAGGAAGTGACCACGCGCCTGCTCGCCGACCAGGCTCGCGTTTCGGATTCGACCGACGAAGCCCGGCTTCTATCCGAACAGGCCAAGGCCAAGCTCGAGGCTGGCCGCGAGGCGATCGAGGGAACCATCTCCGGCTTCAAGGGCCTCACCGAGCTGGTCGTTCAGCTTGGCGAGCGCATGGCCGGCTTCGCCTCGGCGATGAACCAGGTGCAAACCGTTTCCTCGACCATCGAAACCATCGCTCGAAAAACCAATATGCTCGCGCTCAACGCCACCATCGAGGCGGCTCGCGCGGGTGACGCGGGGCGCAGCTTCGCGGTTGTCGCGGCCGAGGTGAAGAAGCTCGCTCACGATACGCGCGCTGCGACGAGCCAGATCGCAACCACCATCGGCGAGCTGACCCGTGAGGCCGGCGCCGTCACCACAGAGATCAAGAGCGGCGTCGAGCGCAGCCGTGCCGCCCAGTCGGGTTTCGGCCAGATCAGCGACACGGTCCGCGAAGTCAGCGAGATCGTCGGAATGGTCGACCGCCAGACGGAAGGCATCGCCCATTCGACCAACATGATTCAGACAAGCGTCGACCGAGTGAAGGCGGGCCTGACCGACTTCGCCGGGGACGCACGCTCCAACGGGACCGAGCTGCTGAGTGCTCAAAAGCGGTTGGCCCACCTGGAAATGCTTTCGAACACCATGCTCGATACTTTGGCCAACTCGGGCGCCGAAATCGACGACACGCCTTTCATCCTAAAGGCGCAGGAAGCCTGTCGCCAGATCCAGGCGATGATCGAGCGCGCAATCGATTCGGGCGAAATCAGCGTCGAGGAAGTGTTCGACACGAACTACCAGATCATCGAAGGGTCCAACCCGGTCCAGTACGATACGCACTTCAACGAAGCCGCCGACCGCCACGTGCGTCCGGTCTTGGATCGGGTGAAGGCGTCGGACGGACGGATCATCGGCTCGGCGATCGGCGACATGAACGGTTACCTGCCGACGCACCTTTCAGAGCGCAGCCATCCGCAAGGACCCGACCCGGTGTGGAACGATGCGCATTGCCGCAACAAGCGCATCCTGATCGACGATACGACCCGCACAGCGCTCGCCAGCGAAAAGCCGGCGACGCTCGCGACCTATCGAATGGAGCTCGGCGAAAAGCATATCCCGGTGAAGAATGTCTTTGTCCCGCTGTGGATCAAGGGCCGCCGCTGGGGCAATTACGAACTGGCTTACCGCGACGACTGATAGTTTTGACCCGGGGGAGCAGGTCGCCGTCCGCACCTCGTGCGGGCGGCGATTTCTTTTACTGGGTCAGTAGTCGCCGCGTGCTTCCGCCCGGGCTTCGAGCAGGTCGAAGAGCGCGCGGTGCTGGAGCAACAATTGCTCGCTGCCGAAGGATAGGGCGCGATCGCTTGCGAAGCCGTCCGAGGACGCGTTGATTGCCTCGACCACGGATTCCTCATCGGGAAGCGAAGAGGCGGGCGACTGGATCCCGACCCTTGCCGCTGCCCGGTCGAGCAGGCGGCGGATCGGCCACCAATCGCCGACGAGGGCTGTGGCCGCGCCGAGAGCGCAACCTTTTCGCTCGGAATGAGCCAGTGTCTCGAGCGCGTGCCGCGCCGCGACAAGGCTTGATTCGGTCTCGGCCGCACCCGGAGTGCTTGGAAGCGGTCCAACCGCAGACGTCAGCCTCACAAGGTAGAGCCGCTCGCGCTCGAACGCTTCGGATGCTTCAGACAGCCACGATTGCGACGGCCCCGCAGGGAATATCTGAAGCGCGAGCTCGATGAGGCCAGGATATCGCCCGTGAAGGCTGCAAAGCAGGTGCACCGCGTCGGATAGATCCCGCCCCGTATGCGGGCCGGAAGCTTCCAGCAGGGCGTTGAGATACGGATGGCGCGCGCACCCATCACTCGCGACGCGCGCGAGCTGGGTTTCGGCAACGCTGACCGGCTTGCGGCCGACGGACCGATTAATCGCCATTCCTTTCCCCTCGTCTGAAGAGCTTCAGGCGAAGCCTATTCGGAAGGGTCCTAACCCAAGGGCGTAAAGACGAGGTTTATTTGGTCGTAAGCTTTCAGAGAGGGAGGTAAACGGCCCAGCGCGATTTGGCCCGCCCCGTCCTTCCCGATCAATCCACAGAGTTATCCACAGGAATCTTCGATTCGCAGGAAAAGGCCCGCAGAAAGGACTCGACGGCGTCCGTTCCGACTGTATGACTCCAATCGTGCTTTGAGACTTCGGTTTTAAAGCATGGGGAACCCCGCCGGGTCAAACCGGTGGGGTTTACCCGTTTATGGGCCCTGAAAATCCCTCGGGTCCGCCCCAGAAATCGATGGTTCCCTCTCAAACGATTGCGCGCAACAATCGGGGGATTGCTGCGCGCACGGGGGAGCTATGGGGGAGTCTCAGGCCGCGATCGGCATCCGTTCGCGATCCGCCCCATCATTGTCATACTGGACCGAGGCCGACGCCGAAGCGCGATCAGCGTTCGGACGCGGGAAGAGCAAGCGCGATGCGAGGACGACTGCGCCCAGCCCGAAATAGGCGCCGAACGCGACCAGGGGGTTCCAAATCACCATGGTTGCCAGCGGAACCCGAAGGAACACGGGGTTGAAGCCGAAATCTTCGCCGAGGCCTTCGCAGACGCCGAGAATGGTGTGCGACCGGAGAGGGAGGGCCACATAGGGTTCCGCGGACTGAATTTCTTGCGCTTGCATGTTTGACTCCATTGGCAAAGCCGATGCCAATTACAGAGCAAGAGCTGTGCCAAACTAAAAAAGGCGGAGATAACAGAGAGTTATGAACCTTCGGCCCCGAGAGGTTCGTAATCCGCGCCACCTCGCGACCCGAGAGTTGGGAATTCCCACCGCATGCTGCAAGTGCGATAGTGCACCGCAGCATTCGTATTCACCGATGTTATCGAACAGCCGGTCGAGCGTGCGAGGCTAGCCGAGGTCGCCGATACCCTCGCAGCTAAGTTCGAACGCGGCCAATCCGGAATCGAGGACGGAGGCGAGCATCGGCATATCCATGAGCTCGGCGATTGCTCCGTCGGTACCGCCACTCACCAGGTCCTGCGCTTCGCTGAACGCCTCATCCCAATCCGCCGCCTCGTACGTACCTTGGCCGACCCAACAGAGGGCGATCACTTCGGCGAGCTGGTCTTCGCCGAGATCCTCGAACGCGGCCTTCAGCTCTTCCTCGACGCTTTCATTGATCGTGTCGTCGAGAACGGACAGCGTGCCTTCGTCCTCGTCGTCGACATTGTCGGCTGCTTCGCCGCCGTCGTAGTCCGTCGGAGTTTGCGCTTCATACTCGCGGGCGCGAAGGATGATCCGGCAGAGCGTGTCGAGCGGGGTCAAGGGGTCCATTCGCGAGCCGACTCCAGTGCGTTGGGCTCTTAGCTCAACGAGAGCAGGGGTAACCGGTTCCTCACGTTGACCGGGTTGACTCCGCCACTTATATCGCGCCCCTCCGGCGCCCCCAAATATTGCGCCGATCCCGTTTCCTGGGGCGGAGTAGCTCAGCTGGTTAGAGCAGCGGAATCATAATCCGCGTGTCGGGGGTTCAAGTCCCTCCTCCGCTACCATTTCAAGTTGTGCTTTTGTTGCCATTTGAAAGGCGCGCAGGCCGGTTGACCGGTCCTGCAAGCGGCCCCAAAGCGAATGGCCCCCCTTTCCAAAAAGAGATTTCAGGACCGACGTGGCAACCCGACGCGACGGCAACGCCGACAGAGAGACTCGAACTCTGCTTTCGCCACGCGCGCTGTTCGTTGCTTCAATCCTCCTTGTCGCACTGGGTCTTCGGCTGAATAATATCGCCTTCGGGCTTCCCAGCCTCTACGATCCCGACGAGCCCCTGTTCATGGTGAAGGCCGCTGGTCTCCTCGCCAATCACACCATCAACCCGCACCTGTTCGCAGCGGCAGCAATTCTGGCTGTCGCCTCACCGGCAGCGGCGCGAGATAATAGCGCTTACGTCGGCGTCGAGGCGGGACTGTTCATGCCCCAAAAGTCCGACGTCGACCGGAAAGGACCTCCGGTGACGAGCGGAAACTGGGCGGATTGGCTCGATGTCAAACATAGCCTCGGTTACGATGCCGATCTGGTCGCGGGCTATGATTTCGGGATGTTTCGCGTTGAGGCGGAGCTTGCGCGCAAGCACGCGAGCCACAAACGTTACATTATCGACCCGCAGGCCCCCGGCCCGTTCCCGGCCGGCATTGTTCCTGGAGAATCGTATAGCGCCGACGGACGCACCAACGTTACGTCCTTCATGGTCAACGCGCTGGTCGATGTCGGAAACGAGGATGGTGTGTCCTTCTATGCAGGCGGCGGTGTCGGGCCGGCTCTCGTCAGCATGACGATCGATCAGCTCGGTGACTCGAGCTACCATCTGAAGGATTGGGACAAGCTCGCCTGGCAGGTTATCGCGGGCGCCCGCATGCCGATTTCACCACAGATCGATGCTGGGCTGAAATACCGTTATTTCTCTGCCGGGACATTGCACGGTGATCTCTTTGCGCACACCTTCGACGCGCGGTCGTTCGTCCACTCGCACTCGCTGCTGGCAAGCCTGATCTATAACTTCGGCAGCGTCGCCGAAGCGCCGCCGCCTCCGCCTCCGCCGCCGCCGCCGCCTCCGGTTGAACCGGCGACGCAGACCTGCCCCGACGGATCGGTGATCCTGGCGACGAGCAGCTGCCCAGCTCCGCCGCCTCCGCCGCCTCCCCCGCCGGTCGAGCGTGGCGAACGCGGCTAACTAAACACACTCCCCGGGCAACGATGTCCGGGGAGTTTTTTATCAGGGCATTCATAACTCGGCGGGACCAGGGACCGTACTTAGGTCCGCTTTCCACCCAAAAATGGAGGCAGGAGACTGGCGCGCGTCCTGTGCTGCGCTTTCGTTGCAACAGTCTCCCACAATCGCGTCAAGTGCCTGCACCCAAAGCCTCATTTATGGTAGGTTTTCAGTTCCATAACGGATCTGAAAGGGGGCTTTCATGCGTATGTTACTGTCTGCCGCCGCACTCGTTGCGACGGCGCTCGCGACCCCGGCGTTCGCCCGGGACGGTTCTGGTTACTTTGGCGTCGACGCCGGTGTCATGAAAGCGATGAAGACGAAGTTCGACTTCACGAACGGCACGGCCAACACGAACGACGCGCTCGAGATTCGCCACAAGCTCGGATACGACGTCGACCTCGTCGGCGGTTATGACTTTGGTATGTTCCGGCTGGAACTTGAGGCTGGTTACAAGCGCGCCTCACTCAGCCGCGCCAATGTCGATACTGCGGCCGTGACCGCCGTCCGCTCGCCGCTTGCCGGCGGAAGGGTGGACGCCTCCGGTCACGCCACAGTCGGCTCTGGCATGGTGAACGCGCTGTTCGACTTTGGCAGCAATGACGGGTTTAGCGGCTCGGTTGGCGCGGGATTCGGTCTCGCCAAGGTGAAATATAGCACCGATCTTAGTCCAACGAGCGCTCTTGCTTTCCGCGATGAAGACACGGCATTTTCCTGGCAAGCTCTCGCGGAGGTCCGAACAGCGTTGAGCCCGAACCTCGATGTCGGACTGAAATACCGTTACTTCCAGACGGGCAGGCTCAATTACGGCCGTTTCTGCCAGACGACCTGCGGGACGACCCCGCCGTTCGATCTCGACGGCAAGTTCCGGTCACACAGCCTGCTCGCCAGCTTGATCTACAACCTCTACTCGCCGGCTCCGCCGCCACCGCCACCGCCGCCACCGCCGCCTCCGCCTCCGGTTGAACCGGCGACGCAGACCTGCCCTGATGGATCGGTGATCCTGGCGACGAGCACGTGCCCGGCGCCTCCGCCTCCGCCTCCGCCCCCGCCGGTCGAGCGCGGCGAACGCGGCTAACTAAAGAGACTCCCCGGGCAGTGCCCGGGGAGTTTTTCTTTTAAGCTGTGAATTGCCGGCTATTGCGGGCTGGTCAGAAACGGCCGGCTGCTTTGGTGATGTTTTTCGATAAATGCGATGTAGATCATCGTACCCAG
>JBKPKF010000086.1:0-3538 GCA_046730995.1 Pseudomonadota bacterium | reverse complement strand
GTCATGGCGAAGGCGGCGATCGCCTCCCCGGCCGCGACCTTGGGCAGCCATTGACGTTTTTGCTCGACCGTTCCGAACAAGGAGATCGCACCAGAGCCGAGGCCCTGCATCGCAAAGGCGAAGTCGACGAGCCCGTGATGGCGCGCGAATGTCTCGCGGCAAAGCGCGAGGCTGCGCACATCGGGCCGTACCTTGCCGTCGGACACAGCGAGCTTGAGGAAGCCGGCCTTGCCGAGCTCGGCGACGGTTGCGCGGCAGGCATAGTCGGCGTCCGACGGCTCAGCGTCGTGGATCGTCGCCTCGCACCAATTCTCGAGCGCCTTCGCCAGCTCGCGGTGGCGCTCCTCGAAGAACGGCCAGCTGAGATCAGTCACCATGAAACTCCGGTGTGCGCTTCGCCGCGAACGCCTCGTAGGCGCGGTGGAAGTCTTTTGTTTGCATGCACTCCGCCTGGGCCTGGGCTTCCATGTCGAGCGCGGTCTCGATCGAGACGTGCCATTCGGCATCGATCTGGCGCTTGGTGACGGCGTGGGCGAGCGTCGGGCCGCTTGCCAGCTCGCGCGCCAGCGCTTGCGCATCGGCGAGCTCGTCGTCGCTCACCCGGTTCCAGAAACCCCAGGCCAACCCTTCCTCGGCGCTCATGTTGCGGCCGGTGAAAAGCAGTTCTGCCGCGCGGCCGTGGCCGATGATCCGGGGCAGGATCGCGCAGGCCCCCATGTCCGCGCCCGACAGGCCCACCCGCGCGAAGAGGAATGCCGTCTTCGCAGTCGGTGAGGCCAGGCGAATGTCGCTGGCCATGGCGAGGATCGCTCCCGCGCCGGCGCAGACGCCTTCGACAGCGGCTATGATCGGCTGCGGGCAGGCGCGCATGGCGCGGACCAGATCGCCAGTCATGCGCGTAAAGTCGAGGAGGCCGCTTTCGTCCATTTTCGTAAGCGGGCCGATGATTTCATGCACGTCACCGCCCGAGCAGAAATTGCCGCCCGCCCCGGTTATCACGACCACTTTCACGTCGGGCGTGTGCGCAAGCGAACGGAATGTGTCGCGAAGCTCGGCATAGCTCTCAAACGTCAGCGGGTTCTTGCGCTCGGGCCGATTGAGCGTGACGGTCGCAACGCCGTCCGCAAAGGCCCACAGAAAATGCTCGGGCTCGAGCGTTCTGGGGTCGAGGCTCACGCCGACGTGCCCCCATCGATCGTCACCGCGGCGCCGTTGATGTCGCGGCTCTGCGGCAGGCATAGGGTCAGGATCATCGTCGCGATTCCGTCCGGATCGACCAGCCTTCCGCTCGCGTTCATGTTGACGATCGCCGAGCGCGAATCGTCCTCGCTGCGGCCGGTGATCGCCGACACCCGGGCGATCGACTGGTCGGTCATCGGCGTGTCGACATAGCCCGGGCAAACCGCGTTCACCGTGAGGTTGGTCTTGGCATATTCGGCGGCAAGCGAGCGCGCGAGGCCGAGGAGGCCATGCTTCGAGGCCGCGTAATGCGCCGCGTAGGGCACTCCGCGCAGGCTCGCGACCGAGGCGACAAAGACGAGGCGGCCATTCTCGCTCTTGAGGAGGTCGGGCAGGGCCGCCTGGGCGCAATCGAACGCCGCCGTGAGGTTGGTCGCGATAATCCGGTCCCAGCTCTCGCGGGTCATCTTGTGGAAGGGCGCGCTCTCGGCAATTCCGGCGTTGACGACCAGAAGCTCGATCGGGCCGCTCAGGGTGCGGGCCTCGTCGAAAGCTTTGGCGATCTGGTCGGGCTGGGTGACGTCGCACGAAACCGCATAGCCACCGATCCGCTCCGCGACCTGCTGGAGAGGCTCCATCCGCCGCCCGAGCAGCGAGACCTTGGCTCCGGCGGCGTGGAGGTGGGCTGCGGCCGAGGCGCCGATTCCGGTGCCTCCGCCGGTGACCAGGGCATGCCGGCCCTCGAGCCAGTTGTTCTCAGCCACGGCTCTCCCCTTTCACTTCGCCATTGGCCGAACGGCAATGAGGTGGCAAGGCGCACGCCATGAAGCTCGCTATCCTTGAGACGGGCCGCCCGCCGGGCGACCTCGCCGACCGGTTCGGCGACTATCCGGCGATGTTCGAACGGCTGCTGGCTGACGATTTCGAATTCGAGACGTTCGACGTCCAGGCGGGCCAGCTTCCGGCCGACGGCCATGATGGCATCCTGATCACAGGATCACCTGCCGGAGTCTATGACGGTCTCGCGTGGATCGCGCCGCTGGCCGACTTCATCCGCGCCGCGAAGGACCGCAAGATGGTCGGCGTCTGTTTCGGGCATCAAATCATGGCGGACGCGCTCGGCGGCCATGTGGTGAAGTCGGACAAGGGGTGGGGCGCTGGGCTTCATCGCTATTCGGTGGTGCGAAGCGAACCGTGGCTCGATGGAGAGCGGGAGATTTCGATCCCGGCATCGCACCAGGACCAGGTGGTTATCCAGCCTCCGAACACGCATATCGTCGCGGCCTCGGACTTCACGCCCTACGCCGCGCTCGCCTGGACCGATCGCCCCGCAATCTCCTTCCAATTCCATCCGGAATTCGATCCGGCCTTCGCCAAAGCCCTTATTGAGAAGCGCTACGACATCGTGCCCGATCCGGATGCCGCGATCGCATCGCTGGATGTGCCGAATGACAATAGCCGCGTGGCCGGGTGGATTAGGCGCTTCTTGTTAGGCTAAGGCGCGCCCGCACACCGGGAGGAGCCGCCATGAAGACCCGCGCCGCCGTCGCTTTCGCAGCCAAGCAGCCGCTCGAGATCGTCGAGGTCGATCTCGACGGTCCGAAGGAAGGCGAAGTCCTGGTCGAGATCATGGCGACGGGCATCTGCCACACCGACGCCTACACGCTCGACGGGCTCGATAGCGAAGGGATCTTCCCCTCGATCCTCGGGCACGAAGGCGCGGGTGTTGTCCGGGAGGTAGGGCCGGGAGTCACCAGCGTGAAGCCGGGTGACCACGTGATCCCGCTCTACACGCCCGAATGCGGCAAGTGTAAGTCGTGCCTTTCGGGCAAGACCAACCTCTGCACGGCGATCCGCGCCACCCAGGGAAAGGGCGTGATGCCCGACGGCACGAGCCGCTTCAGCTACAAGGGTGAGACCCTTTTCCACTATATGGGCTGTTCGACCTTCTCGAACTTCACCGTGCTTCCGGAGATCGCGGTTGCGAAAATCCGTGAGGACGCGCCGTTCAAGACCAGCTGCTACATCGGGTGCGGAGTCACGACCGGCGTCGGCGCCGTGATCAACACCGCCAAGGTCGAGCCCGGCGCTAACGTCGTGGTCTTCGGCCTCGGCGGGATCGGCCTCAACGTGATCCAGGGCGCTAGGCTGGCCGGCGCAAAAACCATCACCGGCGTCGACATCAACCCGGCGCGAGAACAATGGGGCCGCCAGTTCGGCATGACCGACTTCATCGACGGCCGGAACAAGGACCGCGCGGCGATCATCGATGAAGTGCTGAAGATCACCGACGGGGGCGCCGATTACAGCTTCGATTGCACCGGCAACACCGAGGTAATGCGCACCGCGCTCGAATGCT
>JBKPKF010000085.1:0-7963 GCA_046730995.1 Pseudomonadota bacterium | reverse complement strand
CGATCTTCTACATCATGGAGCTCGCGAGGGGCCGGCCTTACGCCAACGGGGCCCTGCCTGAGTTCGACCCGCCGACGCGGCAGGCGATGTACGGGCAGCTGGTCGACACGCTGGCGGACCTCCACTCGATCGATCCCGAAGCGGCGGAGCTCGGGGATTTCGGCAAGCCGGGTAATTATTTCGAGCGGCAGATTATGCGGTGGACCCGGCAATATCGGGATTCGCAAACCGACTATATCCCGGAAGTCGAGCGCCTCATCGCCTTCCTTCCGGAGACGTTACCCGAGCAGTCGCGAACTTCAATCGTCCACGGCGACTATCGGATCGACAATGTCGTGTTCGACGGAGACGGGACCTTGACGGCAGTGCTCGATTGGGAGCTTGCGACTCTCGGCGATCCGCTCGCCGATTTTTCCTATCTCGCCATGCAATGGGTGATGCCCGCCGACGGCGGAGCGGGCCTGGCCGGGCTCGATGTCGCGGCGCTCGGAATCCCGGCGATCGATGAGATCGCGCAGCGTTATTCCGAGCGTTCGGGCGTTCCGGTCGCCGATAAGCTCGACTGGTATTTCGCCTACAATCTCTTCCGCCTCACCGGAATCGTGCAGGGCATCAAGAAGCGAGTCATCGACGGCACCGCGAGCCACACGGAGGCCGCCGAAATGGCCAAGCGCGTCCCGACGCTCGCGTCAGCGGCGTGGAATTTCGCGGTGAAAGCCGGCGCCTAGCGTCAGAGCCGTCCGAGCAACCAAAGGACGAGGATGACGACCAGGATCAGCCCCAGCAGACCCGATGGGCCGTAGCCCCAGCCGCTGCTGTAGCCCCACCGCGGCAACGCCCCGATGAGGAGCAGGATCAAAAGGATGATGAGGATAGTGCCAAGCACGACATAACCTCCATTTTTGTTGTCGTTCGCGCTTCGCAACGAACAAACCGACACGAGGGTTGCGAGCGGCTAAGCTCCGGCGCTCCTGGCGGGTTGCATCTGCACCAGCGGCTCGATCCAGTCCGGCTCCGGCTGGTCGAGATCGAAATATTCGAAAATCAGGTGGATTCGGTCGGTATCGCCGCGGTTGGTGACCGCGTGGACCGCCATGTTGTTGACCTCTACGGCTTCGCCTTCCGCGAAATGGTAGGCAACGTCGTCAACAAAGAAAGTGACGTCCGGATTGGTGAACAGCGGCACATGGATTTTGTGCGGCCACTGGGCGGCCGGGTTGGAGTCGTTGTGCGGCTCGATTTCCCCGCCCGGAGCCATTCGAGCGAGCATGATCCTCGGAAAGGCCGCGCGCTGGTATCCGTAATCAGCAGTCGCGGCAGCCAGGACCGGCTCGAGCAGATCTTTCCATTCTTCCCACGCCGGCCGCGCATATGAATGGCGCCAATCCACGAAGTTCGACACGAAGCGGAACACAATGTGGCGCGTCGAGGCCAGAGTTTCGAAGCGATTGGGCTTAGCGGCGTTTTCCGCATCCCAAAGCGCTTCCGGAATTGCGAGCACCGCATCGCGCAGGGGCGTCACATCGACCGTTCCTAGCCGGCGAATGGACTGGGTCTTGCGCGGATTGGGATACATAACGCCCTTCAGAATTCGTAGCCGAACAATTCTAGGTCGCGAGCATAGAGCTTGGCTACCCCTTCAATCAGCTCGTCGTCGAAATACTCGCGATAATTCCGCCGCTTGGTGGCATTGACCTTCTCCAGCCTGCTCGTCGGAATACCCACGCGGGCGCTGATCTCATCATAGGACTTTTGCATTTCTTCAACCCGGCCGACATAGTCGGCAAGCAGCGCGCCGGAACGATCGGTCACGAAACTGTGCTGCGGATGAAAGAGGATGTGATCGTGCGGCGGATTCGCGAGCACGTCACGCATGACGGCCTGAGGATCATTCTCAAACTCATCCCCGTCGCGAGTGATGAACGCGCAATACGAGACAAATCGGTCGAACGGATTTCGAACGAACGCGAATTTGAAAAACGAGGCCCAACTTTCCGGTTGGACGTGCGGGCGAAGTTCCTCGAGCGTGATGTGACCGTGACCGATTTGCGCGAGTGCCGGAATGGGAAGGCTTCTCTGCACGAATAGCCCGACCTGCTCCATGTCCTGGGGGCCCATGTGCTCGCGCAGCGCCTGCCGGACCGCATGAGTGCCAGTCTTTGGAATGGCGACGAATACGAATTTGTGCAGCGTCGAGATAATCATCGGCCAGTAAACTTGGCCTCGCGTTTCTCGAGGAAGGCCGCAACGCCTTCGCGATAATCTTCCGTGAAGCCCAGGCGGCGCATGGCAAGCGCCTGGCGGTCCAGCTCCTCGTCGAGGTCGTGAGCCCAGCTCGCGCGGATCATTTCCTTGATTGCAGCTAGGCCGAGCGGCGGGAGCGCGGCGAGCCTGGCGGCGATCGCGTCCACCTCCGTGTCGAGCGATTCATCGTCGACCGCTTTCCAGATCATGCCCCATTCCTCGGCTTTCTCCGCGGGGAGCGGTTCGCCGGTGAGAGCGAGGCCGAGGGCACGAGCCTGGCCGACGAGGCGCGGTAACGCCCAGGTCCCGCCGCTGTCCGGAATCAGCCCGATTGCCGAGAAGCTCTGGATGAATTTCGCGGATCTCGACGCAACCACGATGTCGCAGGCGAGCGCGATATTCGCTCCCGCGCCAGCTGCGACTCCGTTGACCCGGGCGATCACCGGTTGAGGAAGCGACGTCAGCGTCCGGATCAGCGGGTTCCAGCATTGCTCGACGGTTTCGCCCAGGTCCACCGCCTGTCCCGGGGCGACCGCGCGATCGTTGAGATCCTGCCCGGCACAAAAGCCACGGCCGGAGCCGGTTAGGACAAGGACTCGCGCATCGCCGAGGTTTGCAAGCGCATCGCGAAGCTCTTCGTGCATCTGGACGTTGAAGCTGTTGAGACGGTCCGGACGATTGAGCGTGACCCGGGCGATCCGACCGTCGCTGTCAAACAGGATCGTTTCGTAGGCCACGTCTCCTCCTACGAACAAAGTGCATGCTGGAACAAGCTCAGCGTCACGGGGCGAACACCCTGTTTCTTGAAAGCGCGGAATCCGCGAGCCCCCTAGCCTCTGAAGCGCCGAGCTTGGGTCAAAGGGGGATATATGGTCAGCAACCGCCTGTTTCACTGGATCGCCGCAGCAATCGCATGTTCCGCTTTGGGCCCGACAGGAAATGCGCTTGCCGAGCAGACGGGCGACGAGGCCGGTCCGAAGATTTCGATCGTAGTTGAGGACGGGGAGCGGGTACCTTCACAGGTTCTCGACGCCATCGCGGCCCGCGAGATCGAGCCGGGATCGGGGAGTGTGAGCTTCTCGGTCGCGGAGGGCCGCGGCATTCTGGCTGCGGTCAATGGCCAAGTCGCGGACGCGGCGAGCGGGGGCGCACTCGCCCACGCGGACATTGTTCCCGGACCCAATTACGATGAGACCATCATTCGCATGCTTGTCGACGGAAAGCCTGTCGGCAGGGCTCTGCGGGTTGGCACGATCGCCAGCGGAAGCATCGGTCAGCTTCTTTCGAAGGATGTTCCCGATGGCAGCGAGGCGCTTCTCACCCGAGGAACGAATTACGCGGTCGTCGATATGGAGATGCTGCGCTCCAAGCAGCAGGCCGGCCCCGCCGAATCCCCTGCCGGCCGATATTGCGCGACGATTTTGGACAAGGAACGGGATGTCTACGGCAATTCGAGAGTGATGGGACGCGCTTGCTCCGATCGATCGGATGACGACGCGCTCGCTCAAGCCCAATCAATCGCGACTACGTCCGGAGCCAGCCTCCAGTATGTCGCTTATATTATCGGTTTTGCAGAGCATGCGGGTTACGCTGGCCGGTTTCAAAAGGTTTATGGCTGTTGCGGCGATTGCGACTGGGCCGGCTATTCGATCAACACATCGGAGGTAGATTCGTTTTGGCGTTTCAATCTGTCCTCGACCGTGCGTCCCTATGGCCGGTGCTATTACGCGAAGTATAGAAAATGGACCTGGTCGGGACTAACGGCATGGGGCTCAACTCGGACTCTCTCGGACTGGTACGTGGGCGATTATTACAACGACGATATCTACGCCGTGCACGTGTGGGGCTGATCGTCTGCGGGCATTGATTGGCAGGCGCAGCAGAGCATGACACAAACGGTGCATGCAGGCCGATGATCTCGCCAACCGCGTTGCCCATGCCATGCTCGAAGCCGAGGGGACGGGCCCGGCGTGGGGAATCACAATCGAGGAAGCCCGCGCCGGCTATGCGCGACTGTCGATGGTCGTGCGCGCCGACATGCTAAACGGGCACCGCATCGTCCACGGCGGGATGGTGTTCGCGCTGGCCGACACGGCCTTCGCTTATGTGTGCAACGGTGCGAACGAAAAGACGGTCGCGGCGCAGGCCTCCATCGTCTTTCTTGGCAGCGCGAACGAAGGCGATCGACTGATCGCCGAGGCTGAGGAGGTCGCGAGCGAAGGCCGCAGCGGCGTCACGCGAGTGACGGTGCGAAGTTCGGAAGGTCGCCCGATCGCCGAGTTCACGGGTTATTCGAGGACGCTCGGCGGAGCGGTGGTGGAACGGGCCTAGCTCACCACGGCGGCACGCCTTGCGGCCCCGGCGAAACTTGGCGGCCGTTCAAGATCAGGGTCCCGAGTACCATCGAACCGTAAAGGTCAACCGGCGCGTCGATCGTGTTCCGGCCCAAGTATTTCCCCTTGGTCATGGCCGTAACCCTGGACGCCTGTCGCATCGTGCAATCTTCGTAGGTCGCCTTCCAGCTCCAAGGCAGGACGCCGCCGTGCGCGAGATCGAAACGGCACCTTGCGAAGCGCACATTGTCGCTCTCCGCAAGGTTCACGATCGGCCCCCCTCCAAGGAATATCCTGCCCGTTGGCGACAGTTTCGGGTCATCGGTAAATCGGCAGTCCGAGAAGCGGCAGGCCAATGCCGGGTCCCTGCTTGGAAAGGCGTGAACGACGGAACCAGCGAACGTGCAACCCTGGAAGCGAAAGCCCGGCTTGCTGGGCCAGGCCGACCAGCTTCTGGTTCCGACGAACAGGCAATCGGTCAGTCGCACGTTTGCACTGTCGCCGCTGTCGGCCAACATCCCGACCCCTTCATTGTCGATGAACTTGCAGCGCGTGAAGGAGATCTCGCGGATTGGGACCTCTTCCGCCTCGATGTCGACCCCGGCCGAAGGCGGGCTGAAGAAGGCGGAACGGCCGGTGTGACTGAATTCGCAGTCTTCGAAGTCATAGCCTCGTCCCCCGGTGAGGCTCAGGCCCTGGCGGCAATTGAAGCGGCAGATGAGATGCGAAATTCGGCTGCGAGCGGATCGCCGCGGATCGCCGATAATCATGACCCCGTCCTGGCCGTGATGGTGCGAATAAACGTTGTCTACTCGCTCAACGCCGAGATTTCCGATGAGGAGCAATCCAGTCGCTGGAACCTGCCAGCCGGCGTCCCCGAACTTGCCGCCGACCCGTAAGCTTGCGATCCGGCCATCGAGCTCGACATCGCGGACCTCGACCGAACCGCGGCATTGCTGGACGAGGATCATCGCCCGGTACGGGCTTGCGAGCTCCGATCGATCGAAGTTGGGCATGGCGCGATTCGAGGCCGCGCCGGAACGCCGATCGAAGGCACCGAAGCGCAAAGCCGGGGCGCAGCGCAGGCGGGCTCCGTTGCCGAGGATCGTCAGAGGCCCGGGGAGGTTTCGAAATATCAGGATGGGCTGGGGCGCCCAGCTCCAATCCGGAGCAGCGGGCGTCTGCCCACCCACGAGATAGGTGCGCCCGGCGGCGAGCGACACCGTTCCGCCTCCGCGGCGATTCACTTCGGCACTAAGGCGGGTAAAGGCGGCAGTATCGTTGGTAACGCCGTCACCGCGCGCGCCGAAATCCTCCGGTCGCAATACCGGCCTGGTCTGGGCGAACACCCGCGACGAGTATGAAGCCGCTGCCGCGCTGAGAGCAAGGAATGCACGTCGATCGAAACTCATTTCGATCGCACTAACGCGCCAGCTTGAGTTGTAGCTGAACGGAAGGCAGGATTTGAACCGCTTGGCGGCAGAGGCTACATCGCACGCCATGTACACGACCGAACTTCAGAAGACGGCCAAGATCGAGAATCTCGAGGATCCGAAACTCATCGAGGCGTTCGAGGCGCGGGTCGCGGCCGACGAGTTCATCGAGCCCAAGGACTGGATGCCGGAGGCGTATCGGCGGACGCTGACTCGGCAGATCAGCCAGCATGCGCACAGCGAGATCGTTGGAATGCTCCCCGAGGGCAATTGGATCAGCCGCGCGCCGTCACTTCGGCGCAAGGCCATCCTGCTCGCCAAGGTGCAGGACGAAGCTGGCCACGGCCTCTATCTCTATTGCGCGGCGGAGACGCTTGGTACGAGCCGCGAGCAGATGATCGAAGCGCTTCATTCGGGGAAAGCGAAGTACAGCACGATCTTCAATTATCCGACACTGACGTGGGCGGACATCGGGGCGATCGGCTGGCTGGTCGACGGTGCTGCGATCATGAACCAGGTGCCGCTGCAGCGGACCAGCTACGGTCCCTACGCCCGCGCAATGGTCCGCGTGTGCAAGGAGGAAAGCTTTCACCAGCGCCAGGGCTATGAGATCATGATCGCCATGGCGAATGGCACGCCTGAGCAGAAACGCATGGCTCAGGATGCGCTCGATCGCTGGTGGTGGCCGAGCCTGATGATGTTCGGACCGCCTGACGCCGATTCGCCGAACACAGCGCAGTCGATGCGCTGGCGGATCAAGCGCGAAACCAATGACGAGCTGAGGCAGAAATTCGTCGACATCACCGTTCCGCAGGCCGATTTCCTCCGCCTCAAGGTCCCTGACCCGAGCCTCAAGTGGAACGAGGAGAAGGGCGGCTACGACTTTGGCGAGATCGATTGGGAGGAATTCTACGCCGTTGTTCGCGGCGAGGGTCCGGTCGCCAAGGAACGGATGAAGGCGCGCCGCGAGGCCTGGGACAATGGCGCCTGGGTGCGTGAGGCGGCCGCCGCGCACGAGGCGAAACGCCGCGCAAGGAAGGCGGCGTGAGCAGTGACTGGCCGCTTTGGGAAGTCTTCGTCCGTTCCAAGGGCGGTCTTTCGCATCGCCACGTTGGCAGCGTTCATGCTCCTGACGCGGAGCTCGCGCTTGCTCACGCGCGCGACACGTACACGCGGCGGCTCGAAGGGGTGAGCCTGTGGGTGGTGCCGTCGGCGGAAATCGTCGCGTCGGATCCTGATCAGGCGGGCGAGCTGTTCGAACCGGCGGAAAGCAAGATCTACCGCCATCCGACGTTCTACGACATCCCGGACGAGGTGAAGCACATCTGATGGCGACCGTCGCTGTTGACCCGCGCACGGACTATCTCCTGCGCCTCGGCGACGATGCGCTCGTGCTCGGCCAGCGCCTCAGCGAATGGTGCGGGCACGGACCGGTGCTGGAGGTCGACATCAGTCTCGCCAATCTCGCGTTGGACATGGTCGGCCAGGCCAATCTGCTGCTGAACGAAGCCGGCGACGGCGACCGGCTCGCCTTCCATCGCGACGTGCTCGATTTCCGCAATTGCCTGCTCGTCGAACAGCCCAATGGTGACTTCGCTCAGACGATCGCGAGGCATCTGCTCTACACGACTTGGCAGCACATGTTGCTCCAGCGGCTCACCGATTCCGGCGACCAGTTCCTGCGGGAGTTCGCGACCAAGGCGGTGAAGGAAGTGGCCTATCACCGCGAACTGGCCTCGGAATGGACTATCCGGCTCGGCGACGGAACCGAAGAGAGCGCTCGGCGAATGGCGGAGGGTCTCGACTGGAACTGGCGCTTCGTCCCCGAGCTGTTCGAGGTCGATGATGGGCTGCAGGCTGTCGTCGACAGCGCGATCGCGCCCGACCCGCGCGGATTCGAGGAAGACTATCGCTCGTCGATCGCCGCGGTGCTGGGGAACGCGAAGCTGGAAG
>JBKPKF010000084.1:0-8571 GCA_046730995.1 Pseudomonadota bacterium | reverse complement strand
CAGGCGAACTGCGATGTTGTTCGTCGATCTCGACCGCTTCAAGGCGGTTAACGACAGCCTCGGCCACGCTCGCGGGGACCAGCTTCTGATCATGGTCGCCAACCGCCTTCGTGTTGTGGTCAACGCCGAGTTCACGGGAAGCGCCCGTAGCCGGCCGTTGCTCGCACGCTTGGCCGGCGACGAGTTCACATTGTTCTTTCCCGAAGTCGAAGAGGTCGCCGAAGTCGAGCGCGTTGCACGGCGCGTGGCGCTCGCCATTTCCGAGCCGTTCGAGCTGTCCGCCCACAGCGTCGACATCGGCGCCTCAATCGGCGTCGCCCTTTCGCCGGACCATGGAACGAGCATCGAATCGCTGATGCGCGCGGCCGACATCGCGATGTATCGCGCAAAGGCTCTTGGCGGCGGACAGCATTGCGTCTTCAACGACGATCTCGCCGCGGAGCACCAGGAGAGGGTCGACACAGAAAAGGCGCTGACCGAGGCGGTCCAGCGCGGCGAATTCGTGCTCGCCTACCAGCCGCAGATGAGCCTTTCGACCGGCGAGATCGCGGGTGCCGAAGCGCTTCTCCGATGGAAGCATCCGCGCGACGGCCTGCGCGGGCCGAATACATTCATCCCGGTTGCGGAACGGACCGGGCTCATCGCCGAGATCGGCGACTGGGTGCTGGGCGAAATTGCCGCGGTGCTCGGCTGCTGGATCCAGCGCGGGTCGGGCCGGCGGCTGTCCTTCAACATCAGCCCGCGCCAAGTGGACCGGCCGGACTTCTTTGCGAGGCTCCGCATGGCCTTCGCGGACGCCCAGGTACCCTTGTCGCTGGTCGAACTCGAGTTCACGGAAAGCGCCGCGATGGAGGTTAGCGAAACCGTGCTTGCCGAGATCGCGGCCCTTCGGTCGGATGGTGCGACCATTTCGATCGACGACTTCGGCACGGGTTATTCGAACATCGCGCGACTGCGCTCGATGCCGCTCGACCGGGTCAAGCTCGACCCATCGCTGATCGCAGACATCGAAAGCTCCGAGAAGGCGCGCATCGTCGTCCAGGCCGTGATCCAGCTGATCAAGGGCGTTGAATGCGAGATCGTCGCCGAGGCGGTCGAAACCGCCGCCCAGGCCGACATCCTTCGCGCCATGGGCTGCGACACGGTGCAGGGCTACGTCTTCGCCGAGCCCATGTTCGAGGAGGAGTTCCTCGCGTGGGTTGGCAACGCGGACCGCAGCAGCGCGAAGTCCGTAGCTTAGGATGCCTGTGCTCCTGCGAACGCAGGAGCCCAGACTGTTCTTTTATCGGCTGGATCCCTGCCTTCGCAGGGATACTCACTGCGTGAGTACTTTTCGAACGATCAGCTCGTAGATTCTCGACAGAGCGCGGATGTCCTCGACTGCGGCGCTTTCTCCGACCTTGTGCATGGTCGCGTTGGGCAGGCCGAAATCCACCACCGGGCATAGCTTGATCAGGAAGCGGCCGTCGGATGTGCCGCCGCTGGTGGACAATTCGGGTTCCAGTCCTGTCTCCTCGCGGATCGCTTCGACCACGACGTCATACAGCGGTCCTGGCGGCGTGAGGAATGCTTCGCCGGATATGCGTGCTCGCACGGTGGATCCCGGCGCCTCGCGTTCGGCGATGTCTTCGACCATCCGCACGAGATCTTCTCCCTTGTGCAGATTGTTGAAGCGGATGTTGAGTTGGGCCGTCGCCGACCCCGGAATCACGTTGCTCGCATGGGTCGGAGTCTCGATCCCGGTGAATTCGAGGTTCGACGGCGGGAATTTGTCCGTGCCGTCGTCGAGATGAACCGCGTCGAGCGCGGCGATGACCCCGGCGAGGGGGGGGACGGGATTAGTCGCGCGGTGGGGGTAGGCGACATGCCCCTGGACGCCCGGCACCTCGATCCACATGTTCACCGAGCCGCGGCGGCCGATTTTCACCGTATCTCCGAGCCGGTCAACCGAGGTCGGCTCGCCGATCAGGATCATGTCTGGGCGAATCTGCTTTTCGTTGAGCCAGTCGATGATTCGCGGCGTGCCGTAGGTGGCGTACCCTTCTTCGTCGCCGGTGATCAGTAGCGAGAGCGTTCCGTCCTTGAGCTCGATCCGCGAAAGCGCCGCGGCATAAGCTGCAATCGCGCTCTTCATGTCATTGGCGCCGCGGCCGACCAGCCGGCCGTCATCGATCCGCGCCTCGAACGGGTCGCCGTTCCAGCCATCGCCGGGAGGAACGACGTCGAGATGGCCGGCAAATCCGAAATGGGGAGACCCGCCGCCCCGGATCGCGACCATATTCTCGGTCGGGCCGTCGGGCGGCTCGCCCATCACCCAGCGATGGCAGGTGAAGCCCAACGGCTCCAGCGCGGATTGAAGCAAGTCGAAGACTTCACCCCGTGCCGGGGTCACGCTCGGCACGTTGATCAGCTTGGTAGCAAGCTCCACGGGATCGATCGGCTGGGGCATCTGTGGACGCCCTAGCAACCATTCATCGGGTGGCAAGCTGTTGACTGAAACACGACCGTTCGACGGTGGTTTCATCCCGCTCGTCGAATAAAGGGCTTGCGTATACGCTACAAATGTAGCTACGCTACAAATGTAGCACGAACCCGTGCTTCGGGATGAAGGGAAGTCTTCGATGCTCGTGTTGCGTTCATTCCGAATTGCTTTGCTTGCAACCGCCGCGTTGGCTGCATCCGGCGTAGCGGTCGCTCAGGCGTCCCCAGGGCCGACGCCGACGACCGTGGCGAAGCGTGTCTACACGCCCGCCGACTTCGCGCGCTTCGCGCCCAAGACTGCTTTCGACATGCTCATACAGGTGCCGAGCTTCACCATTCGCTCGGCAAGCACCGAACGCGGGCTCGGCCAGGCATCGGAAAACGTGCTCATCAACGGTGAGCGTATTGCCAACAAGTCGGGCGGGGCGGTTGACCAGCTCCAGCGCATCTCCGCCGCGAACGTCGAGCGGATCGAGGTTGTCGATGCGGCAAGCCTTGGCATCGCCGGGCTGTCGGGCCAGGTCGCCAATGTCGTGCTCAAGAGCGCGACCCAGTCGTCAGGACAGTTCGAATGGAATCCGGCATTTCGCGCACATTATGCGAAGCCGGAATGGCTCGGTGGCTCGATCAGCTACTCCGGCAAGAGCGGCCCGGTCGATTATACCGTGTCGCTGAAGAATAATTATGGCCGCGGCGCCTTCGGGGGACCGATCTGGATCTACGACGCGGATGGCATTCTCACGGAAACGCGCAAGGAAATCTATCACGGCGAGAACGAGCAGGCGAACATGCAGCTGAAGCTCGGGCTCGACGGCCCCGGGTCTTCGGTCGGCAACCTGACACTCGGCTACGCGCCCTATTGGTATCCGGCCCACCGCCGCGATCACCGCGTGCTCGTCACGGGCGAGGAGCGCAGCCGAACCAACGTCACCAAGCTCGACGGGTACTTTGCCGACATCAATGGCGACTATGAGTTCGCGCTCGGGCCGGGGCGAATGAAGCTGATCGGCGTCCGCCATTGGGAGCACGAACCGCTTGTCACGACCCAGATCCTGACCTTCGACACCAGCGGCGCTGATCCGATCGGTACGCGCTTCAGCCGCGACACGCATATCGGCGAAACGATCGGGCGCGGAGAATACCACTGGAAGTCAGGGAAGAACGACTGGCAGGTCTCGCTCGAACGGGCGTTCAACTCGCTCGACCAGAAGGGGGGGTTGTTCAATCTCGATCCGTCGGGTGAGTTCGTCGAGGTGCCGTTCCCGGAAGGGACCGGCAAGGTCACCGAGATGCGGTACGAAGGAATCGCGACCCTGAGCCGGCCGCTCGCATCGAACCTCGACCTCCAGGTCGCGGCGGGGGCGGAAATCTCCCACCTCGACCGGGTCGATGACGATCAACCCGCGCGCAAATTCTTCCGACCCAAGGGGAGCGTCACGCTGGGCTGGCGTCCGGCGAAGGATTGGGATGTCAGCCTCAAGCTGCGCCGCCGCGTCGGCCAGATCAGCTTCTACGACTTTCTCGCCCAGCCCAAGCTCAGCGAGGACCGGGAGAATGCCGGCAACCCTGACCTCGTTCCGCCGCAGAGCTGGGAATCCGAAGTCGAAGTGTCTCACGACCTCGGCGCTTGGGGTAAAACGCGGCTTCGTTCGTGGTACTATCTGGTCGAGGACATCATCGATGTGATCCCGATCGGCGTGGACGGGGAGGGCATCGGCAATTTGCCGCGAGCCACCCGCTATGGTGCCGAGAGCGTCAGCACGCTCAATTTCGATCCGCTCGGCTGGAAGGGCGCCAAGCTCGACCTTAGCTTCGGCCGCGAATGGACCTCGGTGAAGGACCCGCTGACGGCGGAGAAACGGCCGATCTCAGGCGTGCAGGACGCCTGGTTCAACGCCCAGGTTCGGCATGACATCCCAAGCACCGATCTCGCCTGGAGCGCCTACTCTCAGTATCAGCACTATGAGAAGAATTTCTTCCTGACCGAGGTCTATCGCGGTCTCGACCTGCCGTGGATCGTGGGCGGCTATATCGAGCACAAGAACATCTTCGGGCTGAAGGTGCGGCTCAACATCGACAACGTGTTGAACGGCCGCCACCTCTTCTATCGGCACGTGTACGAAGGTTATCGCGACCGCACGCCGCTCGCTTTCTACCAGCGCGCGAATCAGCTGGTGGGGCCGCTGATCAGCATTTCGGTGAAGGGCACCTTCTAGGGGGCGGCCGCCGCTGCTAAGGCGCCGTAATGCCCAAGATCGACCTTGAGAGCCTCGAGCAGACCAACAGCACAGGCTATCCGCCGCCGTTCAACGAACCGGTCGCCGGCCGCTGGCAGCGCAAGTTGGCCGAGGCGGGTGGACTTACCGAGCTGGGCGCGAGACATGTTGTCCTTCAGCCTGGCGCTTGGTCGAGCCAGCGCCATTGGCACGAAGGCGAGGACGAGCTGCTTGTGATGCTGACCGGCCGCGCGATCCTGGTCGAAGACGACGGCGAGACCGAAATGCGTCCGGGCGACGTCGCGGTCTGGCCGAAGGGGGTGAGCAACGGTCATCACCTCATCAACCGCGATGCCGAGCCTTGTAGCTTCGTTTGCGTCAGCGCCGGAACCGAGGCCGGTGGTGCTTATTCCGACATCGATATGAAGTGGACCCTGGAAGGCGGCTTCGTCCACAAGGACGGAACTCCGTACTAGGCAGCCTTGCCGACTTCATATTGGTCGATCACCCACGGCTCGTCCTGCGCCTTGTCGATCCATTCGGATACGTGCGGATGGGAAAGCACGGCTTTCATATATACCGCTGCGAACGACGGGACCGGTACAGCGTAGGTGATGAATCGGGTTACGACTGGCGCGTACATCATGTCCGCGGCACACCATTCACCGAAGAGGAAGTCGCCGACACCGCCGAACCGAGCCCTGGCCTGGGCCCAAAGCTGGAGAATGCGGTCGATTTCGTCGCGCACCAGCTCGGATAATTCGATTGGCGGGAAGCTCTTGCGGACGTTCATCGGCAGCTCGCGACGCAAGTTCGGGAAACCCGAATGCATCTCCGCCGCCATGGAGCGGGCCATGCCGCGTGCACTCTCGTCCTCCGGCCAATAAAGGGCGGCGCCGTCGCGGTCGGCGAGGAATTCGATGATTGCCAGGCTGTCCCAGATGACGGTTTCGCCATCCCACAAGATGGGCACCTTGCCGAGCGAGGGCGCGAACTCGTCGCCTTCACGGCGCTTCTCCCACTCCGCGTCGAACATGGGGACGACATATTCTTCGAACTCTTCGCCTGATTGCTTGACCGCCAGCCAGCCGCGCATCGACCAGCTCGAATAGGCCCGATTGCCGATGATCAGCTTGAGCAAGTGCCCTCCCTTAGGCTGTTGCAGCTTCCATTATCGCCGTTCTTAACTCGGCGATGCCGCTACCGGTTTCGCTCGATGTCGTGAAGATGGCCGGATGCGCGGCGGGACGTTTGCGCGCTTCGTCCGCCGTTGCCGCGGCGGTTTTCGAGAGCTCCGTCGGCTTCACCTTGTCGGCCTTGGTCAGCACGAGGTGGTAGCTGACCGCTGCCGCGTCGAGCATATCCATCACTTCGCGGTCGACGTCCTTCAGTCCATGCCGGGAATCGATCAAGACAAGCGCCCGCTTCAGCACCGAGCGACCACGCAGATAGTCGTTCACGAGGCGCCGCCAGCGCTTCATCAAATCCTTCGGAGCCTCGGCGAAGCCGTAGCCGGGCATGTCGATTAAGCGCAGCTGCAACGGCTGGCCGACGTCGAACACATTGAGCTCCTGCGTGCGGCCAGGGGTGTTCGACGTGCGCGCCAGGCTCTTGCGGTTGGTGAGCGCGTTCAGGAGCGAACTCTTGCCGACATTCGACCGGCCCGCGAACGCGATCTCCGGCACGTCGGGGTCCGGCAGGAATTTGAGTTCGGGCGCCGACTTCAGGAATTCGATCGGCCCGGCGAACAGCTTTCGCGCCCGCTCGGCGAGTTCCCCCTCCTCCTCCGTACGCTCCGTCATGTGTGGACCGGGTGCGTGTCGGCAAAATGCAGCCCGTATTTCTTGTACAGCCACCATTGCTGGAGGATCGTCAGCACGTTGCTGGTCACCCAGTAGAGCTGCAGCCCGCTCGCGAACGGCGCCATGATGAACATCATCACCCACGGCATCAACGCGAATACCTGTTGCTGAGTCGGGTCCATCTGCTGCGGATTGAGCTTGAACTGCAGCCACATGGTGACCCCGAGCAGGATCGGCAGGACTCCGATCGCAAGGAAGCCTGGCGGCGTGAAATGCAGTATGCCGAACAGGTTGAGCACGGTCGCCGGATCGGGCGCTGAAAGATCCTTGATCCACAAGGCGAACGGCTGGTGGCGCATTTCCACGCTGACCAGCAGCACCTTGTAGAGCGCGTAGAAAACCGGGATCTGCAGGAGGATTGGAAGGCAGCCGGCGGCCGGGTTGATCTTCTCTTCCTGATAGAGCTTCAGGATTTCCTGCTGCTGCTTCGCCCGGTCGTCCTTGAAGCGCTCCTGGATCGCCTTCAGCTTGGGCTGGACCTTGCGCATCGCCGCCATCGACTGGAACTGCTTCTGGGCGATTGGGAACATGATTCCCCGCACGATCAACGTAAGACAGATGATCGCGACGCCGAAATTGCCGATCTGATTGAACAGCCAGACCAACAGATCGAAAATCGGCCGCATGAACCATTCGAACCAGCCCCAGTCGATCGACTTGGAAATCTTCGGGATCCCAGCTTGCTCGTACCGGTCGAGCCAGGCCTTCTCCTTGGCGCCGGCGAAGAGTTGGGCATTGGTGGTGAGCGCCTGGCCCGGAGCAATCACGGCCGGGGCGAGCGCATAGTCGGCCTGGTAGCCGCCCGACGGTGAGCGGCGGAATTCGCCGTTCATCGAAGCTGGAGGGACAAGTGCGGTCAGCCAATATTTATCGGTGAAACCGAGCCAGCCCGGGACATTGCCGAACGTCTCGCCCTTGCCCTCGTCGAGGTCCTTCCAATTGACCTCGTAATTGGCCTTACCGTCGAACACGCCGATCGGCCCTACATGGTTGGTCCAGGTCGTCGGATCGGTCGATTTGCTTGCACGGCTGACGAGCCCGATCGGGCGGACCGCGATCGGCTTGCCGGATGCATTGATCGCGCGCTGATCGACCGTGAAGAGGTACCCGTCGTCGATGGCGATCTTCATCTCATAGCGCACGCCCTCTGCCGACTGGGTCGTGAGAGTGACCGGATGCCCTGGCGAAAGAATGCTGCCGTCGGCCGTCCAGACGGTGTTGAGATCGGGCGCGGCGGTCCCTTGGCCGACCCAGCCGAAGGAGGCGACATAGGCGCCCGGCGCGCCGAGCGGCGACAATAGCCGCACCGGCGGCGAATCCTTCGCGATCGTCTGGCGCTGCCTCAGCAGCACGAGATCGTCGATCTGCGCGCCCTTGAGGTTGAGCGATCCCTGCAACGACGGAGTTTCGATCCGGACTCGCGGCGTCGACCCGAGCACCGCTCCGCGGCTCTGGGTCGCTTTGGGCGTGACGGGTACCGGCTGCGCCTGGGGCTGGGGAAGCGGCTGCTGTTTGCCGTTCTCGATCTTGGTGCTCGGAGGGTTTGCCGTCGGGAAAAACTTGTTCGACGCCCACGTCCACCCGAGCAGGATGATCGCGCTCAGCACCACCGCCAGGATGAGGTTTCTGTTATCTTTCACTTATGCTTCCTCGTCATGGCACGGGGTCGTAGCCTTGGCCGCCCCACGGATGGCAGCGGCAGATGCGCGTCAGCGCCAGCCACCCCCCGCGGAGCGCCCCATAGCGTTCGATTGCCGTGATCGCATAGGCCGAGCAGGTCGGTTGATAGCGGCAGCTCGGCGGAAGAACCCGCGATGGCCCTTTTTGCCAGCCCCTGGCGATCAGGATGAGCAGTCGACCGATCATCCGCGGCAGAGACTGTCCAGCGCTTCGCCAAGCTCCGAGCGGAGCAGGCTGAAATCGCGTTCGATGCCCTTGTCGCGGCCGATCATCACATGATCCGCCCCGGCAATGCCCTTCGCCGTTATGATCTCGCGCGCGAGCGCGCGAAA
>JBKPKF010000083.1:0-6995 GCA_046730995.1 Pseudomonadota bacterium | reverse complement strand
ACCGGAAAGGGCATCCGCAGACTGCGTGCCGCCGGAATCGAGGTCAAACTCGGGGTCGAACGTGAAGCGGCAAAGCGCTCACTGTCCGGTTGGCTTACGAAGCTGGAGCTCGGACGCCCTCGAATCACGTTGAAGCTCGCTTTGTCGATTGACGGCAAGATCGGGCTTCCTTCCGGCGAATCGAAATGGATCACTGGAGAAGACGCTCGCCGGCACGTCCATTTCGAGCGCGCGCGAAGCGACATGATCCTTGTCGGCAGGGGCACTTACCTGGCCGATCAACCCCGGCTCGATGTCCGGCTGCCGGGACTCCAGGAGCGCTCGCCGCGTCGTGCGCTGTTGACTCGCGGGGATGCTGTCGATGGCTGGGAAATCCTTAGAAATCCGCAGGATGTCTATCGACTTCATGACGTCAACGACCTGCTTGTCGAGGGGGGATCGGCGACCGCCACGGCTTTCCTGGGCGAAGATCTCGTCGATCGGATCCTGATCTACCGGGCGCCGATCATCGTCGGCGAAGGGAAGTCCTCGTTCGGCTATGTCGGGCTCGACGCGATCGCCGACGCTCACGGGCGGTGGGTGCTCGTCGATGAACAGCGTCTCGGAGTCGACCGCCTCGAAGTTTACGAGCGGGTGCGCGAGCCTTAAGGCGCGGGCATGTTCACCGGGATCGTCACCGACGTCGGCACCGTTCGGAGAGCCGAGCAACGCGGCGACCGCCGGCTCGAGATCGCGACCGCTTACGATCTTGCGAGTGTCGATCTCGGCGCTTCCATCGCCTGTTCGGGCGTTTGCCTCACGGTGGTCGACAAGGGCGAAGGCTGGTTTGCGGTCGATGTTTCGGGTGAAACGGTCTCGCGAACAGCGTCAAGTCACTGGAACGAAGGGGCAAAGCTCAACCTCGAGCGCTCGCTAAGGCTCGGCGACGAGTTCGGCGGGCATATCGTCACCGGCCATGTCGATTGCGTCGCGACCGTCGTCGGCACCTGTTCCGAGGGAGATTCGCTCAAAGTCGGCCTGAGCGTGCCGGCTTTCCTGGGCCCCATGATTGCGCCCAAGGGCTCCGTGACGCTCGACGGCGTGTCGCTGACCGTGAATGAGGTGCGTGAGGCGGAGGACGGAACGACCCATTTCTCGGTCAACATCATTCCCCATACCGCCCAGTGCACGACGCTCGGCGATATCCAGTCAGGCCAACAATTGAATGTCGAGGTGGACGTCCTGGCGCGCTATATCGACCGGATGTTGGGCGCTCGTTCACACTAGGACATCACTGTTCCCTCTTTCCATCACATCAAAATGTGATATGCAACAATAATGAGCACGACTCTGATCGAGCAGCTTGAAGCGATCATCGAAACCGGCGAGGTCAGCCGCGCCGGCCTCGCTCGAGCGGCGGGGCTTCACCCCAATTCACTGCGCAAATTGGGTTCCGACGAGTGGAACCCGACCGCCGACACGTTGAGCCGTCTCGAAAAGTTGATCCAACGGGGGACCGATGTGCTCGTCGGCCCCGAAGCGATCATCAACGAAGCGCGCAACGGGCGGATGTTCATCCTGGTCGACGACGACGACCGTGAGAATGAGGGCGATCTCGTGATTCCGGCGCAGATGGCGACCCCCGACGCGATCAATTTCATGGCGCGTCACGGCCGCGGGCTCATCTGCCTGGCGCTCACCAAGGAGCGCGCCGAGCACCTCGGGCTTGAGCCCATGACTCGCACGAACCGCAGCCGCAACGAGACCGCGTTCACGGTCTCGATCGAAGCCAATGAGGGCATTTCGACCGGAATCAGCGCAGCGGACCGCGCCCGGACGATCGCCGTTGCGATCGATTCATCGAACGGGCCGGACGCGCTCGTTTCACCCGGTCATGTCTTTCCGCTCATTGCGAGGCCGGGGGGAGTGCTCGTCCGGGCCGGCCACACCGAAGCGGCCGTCGACGTCGCGCGACTTGCCGGCCTCAACCCGAGCGGGGTGATCTGCGAGATCATGCGCGAAGACGGCACCATGGCCCGCCTCGACGATCTGATGGATTTCGCGAGGGGGCACGGCCTCAAGATCGGGACGATTCGCGACCTCATCGCCTATCGGCTGAAGAAGGATCATCTGGTCGAACGGGTCGCGGCCAGCCCGTTTGTGTCGACGAGCGGCGGGCAGTGGCAGGCCCAGGTTTTCCGCGACAAGGCAAGCGGAGAAGAGCAGTTGGCGCTGGTCCACGGCACCGTCGATGCCAGCCGGCCCGTCCTCGTACGCATGCATAGCCTCGACCTCTTCGCCGACGTTCTTGGAGAAAAGGGTCCGCGTTCGGGCATGCTTCAGGGTGCGATCCGGATGATCGAACGGGAAGGCTCGGGAGTGGTCGTGGCCCTCCATGCCGCCGCGCCCGGCTCCCTGTCGCGCTCGATCGATCTTCGCGCCGGAAAGCCGGTCGAAGCCGGCGATGCGGTGCGCGGCTACGGCACCGGCGCGCAGATCCTCGCAGCGCTTGGAATCCACGACATGATCCTGCTTTCGAACACGCGGCATTCGCCGGTCGGCCTGTCCGGTTACGGCCTCGCGATCGTCGAAGAACGCCCGATCGCGCTGGAGGACTGAATGTCGACGATCCTGCTCGTGGAAGCGCGTTTCTATCCGCATCTCAACGATATGCTACTCGCCGGCGCCCGGGCCGCGATCGAAGCCGCCGGGCACAAGCATGAGACCTTGACCGTCCCGGGAGCCCTCGAAGTCCCGGGTGCGATTGCCCTCGCGGCCAGAAGCGGCCGATTCTGCGCGTTCGTCGCGCTTGGCGTGGTGATCCGCGGCGAGACCTATCATTTCGAGGTCGTTGCAGAGGAGAGCGCCCGGGCCCTGATGGAACTCACGGTCCAGGGCTATGCTATCGGCAACGGAATCCTCACGGTCGAGAATGAGGAGCAAGCGATCGTCCGCGCCGACCCCGCGCAAGGCGACAAGGGCGGCGGCGCAGCGAAGGCTGCTCTCGCTTTGTTCGAGCTGCGCGAACAATATGCCCCCTGAACCGCGTCGATAAGCGCGGCTTATCGAGTCTTTCGGCGAACCAGCTTTCGGCGCCATCCTAATGTCCCTAAGCGACGGCCCCGTGAACCGCGCGCATTCTCATCGCTTCGCATTTCCGGCGCTGCTGATCGGCAGCAGCGCGCTCGCCTTCGGGCCGTGGCTGGTCCGCCTTGCCGGGGTCGGCCCGGTCGCCGCGGGCTTCTGGAGGCTTGCTCTCGCGCTTCCCTTGCTCTTCGTAATTGCCACGATGACCGGCCAGGCAGTGCACTGGCCTGGCCGGCGCCTCGCTGGGATCGCGATCTTTGCCGGCTTCTTCTTTGCCGCGGATCTCGCGGCCTGGCATGTCGGCATTCACCTGACGAAGCTCGGGAACGCGACCTTGTTCGGCAATACGTCGAGCCTGATCTTCGCGCTTTGGGGTCTATACATGGCGCGGCGGAGACCATCGACGGCGCAGGCCGGGGCGCTTGGGCTGGCCGCCATTGGCGCGGGCCTGCTCATGGGAAGCAGCGCCGAGCTGTCGATCGATCATGTGAAGGGTGACCTGCTCGCGCTTTTCGCGGGCCTGCTCTACACGGGCTATCTGATCGCCGTGCAGCGCGCGCGCCAGTCGCTCGCGCCTTTGCCCATGCTGTTCATCGCGAGCCTCTTCGGCGCCGCAATGCTCCTTCCGGCATCCTTGGTGGTGGGCGAGCAGATCATTCCGTCAGATTGGACCTTCGTCCTGATCCTCGCTCTCAGCAGCCAGGTGATCGGCCAGGGGCTGCTCGTCTATGCGATCGGTTCGCTATCGCCGCTCGTCGTCGGCCTGACCCTGCTAACCCAGCCCGCAATCTCGGCGCTGGTGGGATGGCTCGCCTACGGAGAAGCGCTGTCCCCGATGGACTGGATCGGCGCAGCTGCCATCGCTGCGGCGCTTGTGCTGGTCCGGCTGCCCGAGAAAGACTTGCGCGCGCCCGCCGCTCAGCCCAGTTGAGCCCACATGACCGAGCCGAGTCCACTCGAGCAGCTGCGGCGCCGCCTGGCGCTCGCCGTGGGTGAGAATGCGGTCTTCGACGGCTGGAGCCGCAAGGCAGTCGACTCCGCGGCCGAACAACTCGGCGTCGATCCGATCCAGGCGCGGCTGGCGATGCCCAAGGCCCAGGCCGGATTGATCGATCTCTATATCCAGGAGGTCGACCGCGCGTTGGAGGCCTGGTTCACCCCAAAGCGCCTTCAGGGCATGAAAATTCGCGAGAAAATCCGGGCGCTTGTGTGGAAGCGCCTCGAAATCATGGGCCCGGCCCGAGAGGCCGTTCGCCGCGGGCTGGCGATCCTTGCAATGCCCCAGAACATCCCGCTGGCGCTCAGGGTCTCATGGCGGACCGCGGACCTCATGTGGCGAATCGCCGGCGATACCAGCACCGACTTCAACCATTATACCAAGCGCATGACCTTGGGCGCGGTCTACGCGTCCACGCTGCTCGCCTGGCTCGACGATCAAAGCGAGGGCTGGAAGGACACCGCCGGCTTCCTCGACCGTCGGATCGACGATGTGATGCGGTTCGAGAAGCTCAAGGCCGAGTGGCGCGGCACGTCGGACCGGCGTATCAGCCCCTCACGTTTCTTCGGACGGCTGCGCTACCCTCCTCGCTGATTGCTGGCTTCCCACAGCGCGTCGTTAATGATAATCAGTCGCAAGAATGAACGCGCCTTTCTCTCCGGAGACCGTCGTCAGCCTCGACCAGCTGAAGCTGGGCGTTCGTGCGCGCGTGCAATCGATCGACTGGAATTCGCTCGATACGGTTGAAGCCGCGCGCCTCAGGCATTTCGGCTTCGATGAGGGCGTGGCGGTTGAACCGCTCCACCTCGGACCGTTCGGGCGCGACCCGATCGCCGTTCGCGTCGGTCGGATGACGGTCGCGATCCGCCGGATCCACGCACGCGCGGTTCGCGTCGCTCTTCTCGCGCAGTGATCCCTCACCCGCTCGTAGCCGTCGCCGGCAGTCCGAATGCCGGCAAAAGCGCCTTGTTCAACGCACTGACCGGCGCGCGCCAGAAGGTCGGTAACTACCCGGGCGTCACCGTCGAGCGGCATTCCGGCCGACTGATGTTGGCCGATGGCCGTCCCGTCGAGCTTGTCGATCTGCCCGGGGCATACAGCCTTGAGCCGGCGAGCCCTGACGAAGCGGTCACCCGAGACGTGCTGCTCGGGCGCCAGAAGGGGGAGCGCAAGCCCGACGCGCTGATCATCGTCGTCGATGCCTCCAACCTCGACAACCATCTCCGCTTCGCGCTTCAGCTGATCGAGCTGGGCCATCCGACCATCATCGCGCTCAACATGATCGATCTCGCGAAGCGCGACGGCCTCGAGCTCGATCCGCAGCGCCTGGAAGAAGAACTCGGCGTGCCGGTGATCGAGACGGTTGCGGTGCGAAGGCGCGGAATCAGCGAGTTGCAGGCCGCGCTCGACGACATGCTGGCGGCGCCGCGCTGCGGCGTGCACGAGCATGTGAAGAGCGACATTGTTCGCCTTCAGCGGAGAGCGCGGGAAATTGCCGTTGCGGCCGTTATTCGCGAAACGCCTGTACGCCGCTGGACGCACCGGCTCGACGCCGTTCTGCTGCACCCAGTCTTTGGGCCGATCATCCTCGCAGCGATCATGTTCGTCATGTTCCAGGCGGTGTTCGCGTGGAGCGCGGTGCCGATGGACCGCATCGGCGATGGGGTCGCGTGGTTGTCGGGCGCTGTCACGAACGCCCTTCCGCCCGGACTCTTCCGGTCGTTGATCGTCGATGGAGCAATCGCCGGTGTGGGGGCGGTGATCACCTTCCTTCCCCAGATCCTGATCCTGTTCTTCTTCATCCTGCTGCTGGAAGGGACGGGCTATATGGTCCGGGCGGCCTTCCTGATGGACCGGCTGATGCATGGGGTCGGGCTTTCAGGGCGGGCGTTCATCCCACTCCTGTCGAGCTTCGCCTGCGCTGTCCCGGGGATCATGGCGACGCGCACGATCGACGATCCCAAAGACCGGCTGACGACGATCCTCGTCGCTCCGCTGATGACCTGTTCGGCGCGAATCCCGGTGTACACTTTGATCATAGCGGCCTTCATCCCCAACACGCGCGTTGCCTGGGGTATCGGCCTCCAGGGGCTGGTCATGTTCGGCCTCTATATTTGCGGCATTTCCGGCGCGCTGCTCGCCGCCTTCGCGCTCCGCCGCGGGGTGCTGAAGGGCGGGGGCGGGGGCTTCATGATGGAGCTTCCGAAATATCAGTGGCCGCCGCTGAAGGACGTCCTCATCGGCCTCCTGACCCGCATCGAAATCTTCCTGAAGCGCGCAGGGACGATCATTCTTGGAACGACGATCGTCCTCTGGGCGCTCGCGAGCGTGCCGCAAGCCGGCCCGGGCCAAAAGCAAAGTGAGGTCTCGGTCGCGGGCCATATCGCCACCGGCATCGAGGCCGTGGTGAAGCCGATCGGCTTCAATCATGAGATCGCGCTGGCCCTGCTTCCTGCCATGGCCGCGCGAGAAGTCGCGGTAAGCGCGATCGCGACCGTCTACTCGATCGATTCCTCGAACGACCAGTCGGGCGGCGGCAAGCTCGAGGACCGGTTGAGGCACGGCTGGCCGCTGCCCACGGCGCTCGCTTTCCTCGCCTGGTTCGTCTTCGCACCGCAATGCATCTCGACCATCGCGGTCACCCGGCGAGAGACGAACGGCTGGAAGTGGCCGCTGTTCATGATCGGATATCTGTTCCTGCTCGCCTATCTGGCGGCAGGCCTAACCTACTGGACTGCGGTGGCGCTCGGCCTATAGCTGTCCCTCGAAGAGGAGACTCGCATGGCGGGCGTGAACAAGGTCATTCTGGTCGGCAATCTGGGCGCGGACCCCGAGGCGCGGTCGCTCAACAACGGCGGCGAGGTCGTGAACATGCGCGTCGCCACATCGGAGCAATGGAAGGATCGCGACGGCAACCGCCAGGAACGGACCG
>JBKPKF010000082.1:0-2931 GCA_046730995.1 Pseudomonadota bacterium | reverse complement strand
TGCTGATCTACGCGCTCGTCACTTTCTATGCGCCAAACTATCTCGGCCATCCGGACAATTACATTCCAGCCAATGGGCTGGCGACGCCCGCGCACATCGTCCCTGAATGGTATTTCTGGCCGTTCTACGCGATCCTCCGTTCGTTCACGATCGACTTCATCCTGCCCGCCAAGCTGTGGGGCGTGCTTGCGATGTTCGCGTCAATCCTGGTGCTGTTCTTCCTGCCGTGGCTCGATAAATCGCCGGTGCGTTCCGGATCCTACCGGCCAATATTCAAGCGATTCTTCTGGTTGCTGGTGATCGACGTCGTGATCCTAGGCTACGTCGGTGGAGCGCCGATCAGCTGGTGGCGCACCGCGCTCGGCCAAGCCGCGGCAGCCTATTATTTCCTTCATTTCCTCGTGATCCTGCCGCTGGTGTCGGCGTTCGAGACGCCGGATCCGCTGCCGAACTCGATTAGCGAGAGCGTGCTTCACGGCGAGACCGCAGAGGCGGCTCCGGCGGGGCAGAAAAAGCCACGGCGCGGCTCAGTGGCGATCGCCGGCTAAGGGGGCAGCAGGCACATGCGTTTCATCCTGGGTTTCATCGGTTCGGTTTTCGCCGCGATCCTTCTGATCTCGATGATCAGCAATCTCGCGACTTACTTCCAGAACCCGCCCGCGCCGCTCGCCTCCGAAGAATTCCACAAGGAGCCGAAGGCCCTTCACCTGTCGAGCGACGGCCCCTTCGGCAAGTTCGACCAGGCGCAGCTGCAGCGTGGACTCCAGGTCTACACCGAAGTTTGCTCGGCGTGCCACAGCCTGAAGCTTGTCGCGTTCCGCGAATTGGAGGCGCTCGGATATAATGAGGCCGAGATCAAGGCCTACGCCGGCTCGGGCAAGCAGTGGAAGATCGAAGTCCCGACCATCAACCCGGACACCGGCGAGGCAACGACGCGCAAGGCCTTGCCGTCCGACAATTTCCCCAGCCCCTTCGCAAACGACACGGCGGCGCGCGCGGCGAACAACAATGCGCTTCCGCCGGACCTGTCGCTGATCACCAAGTCGCGCGAGGGCGGAGCGGCCTATGTCTATTCGCTGCTGACGGGATTCACCGATCCGAACACCTATCGGAACGAGGCCGGCAAGCCGCTCCCTGCAGACGCGAAGCCCGCCGCGAACCTGCACTTCAATCCTTATTTCGCGAACCTCAACCTCGCCATGCCGCCGCCGCTGACGACCGACGGCCAGGTGACCTATGCCGACGGCACTCCGGCGACGGTGGACCAGATGGCGAAGGACGTTTCGGCGTTTCTCGTCTGGACCGCCCAGCCCGACCTTGAACGGCGCCATGCCGCCGGACTGGCGGTCGCCGTGTTCCTTCTGTTTGCGAGCATCCTTGCCTATTTGGCTTATCAGCAGATCTGGCATGAAGCGAAGCGCGAAGTCCGGGTGACCGGCGCTCTCGATCCGAAGAACCAGGCGAAGGCCCGCCGTTCCAAGGCAAGGTCCGGAGTCGCCGGCTAAACAACTTGAGTTCAGCCGCCGTTCACGCGTCTGAGCGCTTTTCCCGCACGTTCCTCCGTTGTTCTGGAGACTCGAATCATGCGTGCATCAAAGATTCGCCTCGCCGCTCTGGCGCTAACGAGCGGCCTCGTCCTTGGCGGTTGCGCCTATGGCTTCGGTGACCCTTACGGCAGCTACGGCAGCCTGGGCGTCGGTTACGGCAATTATGGCTACGGTTACGGCGGTTATCCGTACGGCGGCTATGGCTACGGCGGCTATCCCTATGGCGGCTACGGCTATGGCGGATATCCGTACGGCGGTTATGGCAATTACATCGGCTACGGCTACGGCGGCTATCCGTTCGGCTGGAATGACGGATGGTATTATCCGGGCGCTGGTTATTACGTGTACGACCGCGATCGTCACCGCCGCCAGATCAGCGACGCCGAGCGTCAATATTGGCGGGACAAGTTCCGCCGCTCGGGCTCGACGAGCACCACTACCACCGCGACGACGACCACCGCCGTTACCCCGCGCGAGAACTGGAGCGGGTTCAACCGAATTCGGAACCGCAGCGTGGATTCGAGCGGGACGTCGACGATCCGCGGTTCGGAGCGCAGCCGGTGGAACCGCTCTATCAGCACCTCGACGAGCGAGATGTCGACGACCCGGGGTTCGGATCACAGCCGGTTTAACCGCTCGACGACGACCTCGAGCGATTCCGACAGCCATTCCAACAATGGCTGGCATGGGCGCCACGACCGCTCGAACCCGCAGTAATCCGGTCTAGGCGGTCGCCTCCTCGGGCGGCCGCCTGCGGATCAGGACGATCGACGTATAACGCATCACCGGGACCTCGTCCTGGTTGGTGACGATCGTCTCGGTACGGTATGATCCCAACTCTGGGCGGCTGCGCGATGGCGTCTTCTCGATGATCTTGCCGTGCACATGGAGCGTGTCTCCGGGATAGACGGGTTTCAGCCAGCGAAGCTCGTCGATTCCGGGCGAGCCGAGACCGGCCTGTTCATGCTCGACCGAGTAACGGGCGAGCACGGCCATGGTCATCGCACAGGTATGCCAGCCGCTTGCGCAAAGCCGACCGAAATGAGTCTTTGCCGCCGCTTCGTCGGACAGGTGGAACGGCTGCGGGTCATATTGCCTGGCGAACTCGAGCACCTCCTCGCGAGTGACGTCGTAGGAGCCGAAATGGGTTTCGGCACCGACTTCCAAATCTTCGAAATAGCGCATGGCCGCCGCGCATAGCGGCGTGCCGCGGTTGGCGCTACGGTAGCTCCGTGGCGACCGAGGCATCCACAACGAGCCGATGGCATCCGCGCCTGATCGAGGCGGCAATGGCCATGAACGAAAACCGCCTGGAGGTCGCAGAACGGTTGCTGAAGCCGCACCTCAAGGAAGACCCGTTCGACGTCGCTGCCATCCGAATGCT